>NZ_JAGQCO010000018.1:0-48041 GCF_024346235.1 Cyanobium sp. BA5m-21 | reverse complement strand
GGACCTCTCACCCTATCCTACAGGATCCATCTGGTTCATCAAGGGCTGTTGCCGGGCCTGTGAAGCTCCTGCTATTGGCTTACACAAGCCCGATGTTATCGCAGGAGACGGGCTCAGAACCCTACCCACAAGGGGGGTTGCATGTCCCTAAATTGGTGACGTAGATTGGTTCAAGCTCAACGGTTCCCAACTGTCATCAATGAACATTGAGATCAACGATTGGCATGACTCAATCCTCGAGGCCAGCGCCCCAACCCCAGTGCTGTGCTTGGTCTCCCCCAACGCCACTCAGCAGCTTGGCCAGCCCGGAGTGTCCTTTCCCGAGGAAGAGACTAAAAAGCTTTCAGTAATGGTTCCCAAGTCGTTTCACAAAGATCTTCGCCTCTATTGCGCAAGAAAAGACCTCACAATTACTGATGTTGTTCTTAAAGCCCTTCGTCATTACATTGCCAACGATAAATGACAAGGCGCTTGACTGTACAGATTTCTGATGAGCTGTATAGGGATCTCAAGCTGTATTGCGCATTCCAGGATCTTACTTTTTCCCAGACAGCGTCAAAGGCCCTAAGGGATTTTGTGTTGAAAAATGCCCCGCTGATAACTAAACTTAAAAGCGATAACTGCTAGTAAGCGATCCCTTAAGCCCAATTACTGGCCATGTAGCCTTGTGATTCGAGCTTCTTCGATAATGTATTTATCAGTTGAGATCGCCATAGCCAAGAAGATTTCTTTTTGCTGGCTAGCCCGCCACAACTTGCAAAAGAGCTATCTGGTTTATCGCATTGAGTGAGAATCTCAATGTTTAGATAGCAATTAGACCATTCGAACCCGCAGGTCTCAATAAGATTTGGAATCTCCATCCAAGGATTTGCTCGCATTTCATCCATATTGAGGTGAATCATGGCAGCTGGAGCGCTTGCCTGGTGATAGGCCATGATCTGGCGATAAAAGTCATAATATTCAATAATCGCATCCAAGTCGTAGGCCCACGGATTCTCAGTCCCTAAATAAGTAGTGTAAATTGCAAGTAAATTATCGACTGGATTGCGAAAACAGTGGATAATCTTGGCGCGTGGAAATAAACTGGCGATCGCAGAACAATACTGGAATCCAAATAGGTCATGATCATCGATGGGCTTGGCCACATCAAAATCACGGTGGATGGCCTTAATAGAGGAAATCACATCTTCGGACATAGAATTAATATTTGAGTCAAGTATATAATTTGATGCTATATTTAGAAACTCTGTCTTCCCAAGTTTTCCAAGTTTAGGGTTTTGTGATAGAACTAATTGGGCTAGATCGGCTCCGCAACATGGAATCCCAACCAAGAAAATTGGTTCATGCTCATCCTGCCACGTTGACTTTGTATCTGCGATTGCTGCGTTGGTTGCGATTAACTGCTGAATGTTTGGACGCTCCCAGAGCAACGTCTTGTTCATCTCTTGATTGCCTTTCTGATAGCAGTCGAAGGCTGATGTATCATCCAAGTCATCCTTGTATTTAGCTATGGCGAAATACAATTGGGCCCGTTCCCCGGGGTAGTCGGTGGTTGTTAAGCACCCCTGCGCTCGCTGCATTGGAGCTAGATCAACCTTCGCATCCACAAGCAAGGATAACTGCCGTTCTGCTTCGGCAAGTTTTGGGCTGATAAGTAGAACTTTGTTATAGGCTATAATTGCCTCTTTTTGTCTGTTTAAAGTGGCATAAGCCTTGGCAAGATTAAAAAGAGCCTCCACAAGTTGGGGTTTAATGATCAGTGCCTGTTCGTAGCAGGCGATGGCCTCAGGTGCCCTTCCAAGCTGGGCATAGAGAGCCCCTAGGTTTAAATGGGCTTCGGCAAACTCGGGCTTCAAGCGAAGAGCTTCTTGATAGGCATCCGCTGCATCCTTAATCTCATTAATACTCTTTAAAGCACTGCCGAGATTAAAGAAAGGATCTGGCGACGTTGCATTACATGCAATGGCTCTCTTAAAGGTATCGATGGCAGAACGGCTGTCGCCCAGCGCTTGCTGGGCCTTGCCGAGGTTGTTCAGGGCTGCAAAATGGTTTGGAGTAATGGACAAAGCATCAACACAACTTCTAGCAGCCTCTTGATACTTGCCAACCTCAAGGAATGCCGATCCCAAATTGGTAAGGGCCTCTGGGAATTGGGAATTTAGCGCCAGCGCTTGACCATAGGCCTCAATCGCTTCGTTAAAGCGACCTACTTGGCTTAGTGCGTTACCAAGATTGTAATGACAATAACAATTGTCCGGTGCCAATGACAAGGATATTGTATAAGCTCGGATGGCCCCGTGGATATTGTCTTGGGCTTTTTGAACGAAGCCGAGGGTTGCCCACCCCTCTGAAAAACCTTGATCTACAGAAAGCGCTTCTTCAAGCAGCTTTTCTGCCTCGCTATACCTCCCTTTTTGTGCGTAAATAGCTGCCAAATTACCCAATATTAAGGTGCTTTTTGCCTTCCCCTGAATGAGGGCTTCGTAAATCGCTACTGCCTCCTCAAGCCTTCCTTGCTGGTAGAGAAAATGTCCTAACTCAGCCTGCTTATTGGTCTTCTTGGAATGCTGCTCTTTTTCTTCCTTGCTACCAAAGCCAGCTGGGCCAAACCTTTGATTCGCCACCTGTCCTCTAAGCTCTATTTTCATTTTAGCCCGACTATACGTTTAGGCGTCGTAACTCAACTGGACGGCACGGGGTCGACACCTTCCAAGCTGATGATGCGGGTTCGATTCCCGCCGCCCGCTCTTTAAAGCTTTCGGCCTTCCAGCAGGGGGGCAGCCACCAGCAGCATCAGGCTGCGGCTTTGCAGGGGTGCGCCGGTGGGCAGCCAGGCCTCAGGCTCGGAAGGCAGGTCTTCGCCGGGGGGTAGGGCCGTGTCAATCACCCGCAGCCAGCCCTGGCGGCAGCTGGGCAGCTCAAAGTGCATCGCTTTGCTGTAGGCGTTCATGCCGCACCAAACCAAGGGCCCCTGGTGACTGTCATTGAGGCTCCAGGCCAGGGTGTGGGACCAGCTCGCCCAGTCCGGGCTGGCTAATTCGACACCGTGCCACTGGCGCCAGAGGTGGCCCCGATCGCCGCTGCGCCTTATGGGTTTGTCATCAAGGGGTAGCTCGGGGTTGAACAGCCCGGCCAGATGGGCCCGTAAATGCAGCAGGCGTTGCAGAAACAGGCGCAGGGCCAGGTCGCCCGTATCGGGTTGCCAGTGCATCCAGCCGAGGGGGTTGTCCTGGCACCAGGTGTTGTTGTTGCCGCCCTGGCTGCGGCGCACCTCATCACCCATCAACAGCATCGGCACTCCCGGTGCGAGCAGCAGGCTTGTGAGCAGATTGCGCAGCTGGCGCTCGCGCAGGGCCGTGATGGCTGGATCGGAGCTGGGACCCTCTACACCGTGGTTCCAGGTGTTGTTGTGATTATCGCCGTCTCGGTTGTCCTCACCGTTGGCCAGGTTGTGCTTGCCGTTGAAGCTCACCAGATCGGCCATGGTGAAGCCGTCGTGGGCGGTCAAGAAGGTGATGCATTGACCCGGATGCACCGGTGTGTTGGCGAAAAGGTCTGGGCTGCCGCTCAGGCGCTGGGCCATGGTCCAGCAGGTTTTTTCATCACCCTTCCAAAAGCGACGCAGGTCGTCTCGGAAGCGGCCATTCCAGGTGGCCACCCGGCGGGCTGGGAAGTCGGCGAGGCGATAGAGGCCACCGCAATCCCAGGGTTCGCTGATCAGTTTCAGGTCGCCGAGATCTGGATCGGCTTCCATCTCCTCAAATAGGGGCGGCGCGTCTAGGGGGGCCAGGTTGTCGCCGCGGCTGAGGGCGATGCCCAGGTCGAAGCGGAAGCCATCAATTCCCAGCTCCGTGGCCCAGCAGCGCAGCGATTCCAGGATCAGCCGCCGCACCAGCGGCCGATTGGCCGCAATGGTGTTGCCGCAGCCGCTCACATCTTGGTAATCGCCTTTGGCGCTCTGCTGGTAGTAGAGGCGGTCGCTGAAGCCGCGCCAGCTGAGGGTGGGCCCATCCTGATTGCCCTCAGTGGTGTGGTTGTAGACCACATCCAGCAGTACTTCGATGCCGGCCCGGTGGCAGGCGGTCACCAGTTGACGCACCTGGTCGCGGCCGCTGAGCGGGTCATCGCCCACCAGATAGTCGGGATGGGGCGCCATCCAGCTCAAGGGGCTGTAGCCCCAATAGTTGTGGCGTCCGGCCGGGGCGTCGTTGGGATCGAAGGCCATCACCGGCAGCAGCTCGATGGTGGTGATGCCCAGATCCTTCAGGTAGGGAATGGTGGGAATCAGCCCAAGCAAGCTGCCGTGCAGCTGCGCTGGCACAGGACAACCCGGTCCCTGGGTGAAGCCACCCACGTGCAGTTCATATATGACGCTCTTCTGCCAGCTGTGGCGCGGCCGGGGGGCGTGGCTGAAATCAAAGCGGTCGCGCTCAGTTACCACTCCCTTGAGGCAGTGGCCAGTGTTGGGTGCCGCCCCAACGGCGCCGCCACGCTCATAGCTCTGCCAGCCGGCGATCGCTCGGGCGCAAGGGTCGAGCAGCACCTTGGACGGATTAAAGCCATGGCCGCCCGGCTGCAGCGGCCCAAATGCCCGGTAGCCGTAACAGCTGCCCAGGCCCAGACCCTCCACCTCCACATGCCAGTGATCAGCAGAGCGGTGCCGCTGGTCCAGTTCCACCACCCGCGCTGGCTCGCTCGCCTCACCGTCGGCGAACAGCAGCAGCTCGATCCGGGTGGCCAGAGGGGCCACCACCGAAAAGTTGACACCCCGGCTGGTGAGGCTTGCCCCCAGCGGCCAGGGATGGCCGATGTGAATCCCTTGGTGGTGATTCGGGGGTGGAGCTAGCTCAGGACTGTTGAATTGGACCGTCAAGGGGCCGAGCTTGCTGCGGTGACGCTAAGCGCGAATATTGGCCGGGGCAGCAGGCAGTCGCCTGAGGTGCCCGTCTCCGGACGGATCGCGCTCCACTCCTTGCCCTGTTTTTGCCCGCTCCCGCTGCATAAACAAGTTGACCCAGTTGACCCAACCCCCCGAATCCGGCCGGCCGCCCCAGCAGGTGCGCCCTGGTCTGTGGCTGTTCGCCCCCAGCCGCGATAGCCAGGGGGGAAGCAGCTGGCTGCTGGAGGCCGCTGCTTATGGAGGTGGCGGAGATCTGCTGGTGGATTGTCCGGGATTCACTGAGGCAAATTTGGCCATGTTGCGCCAGCGCACTGAGCTGGTGGGGCCAGGCAGGCTTGTGCTCACTAGCCGCGAGGGCCACGGCCGCTGCCGGCGCTGGCAGGAGGCCCTGGGTTGGTCTGTGCTGGTGCAGGAGCAGGAGGCCTACCTGCTGCCGGGTGTGCAGGGGTGCACCAGCTTTGGCGAGCAGCTGACCCTGGCGCCTGGGGTCCAACTGCTCTGGACCCCAGGGCCCACGCCGGGCTCCTGCGTGCTGCTGGTGCGTGCTGGAGCAGTCGATGGCCTGTTTTGTGGGCGATTGCTGTTGCCAACCGGACCAGCGGCTTTGGCGCCCTTGCGCACGGCGCGCACCTTCCATTGGCCCCGCCAGCTGGCCAGTTTGGAGCGGCTGCGCAGCTGGTTGCCGGCCGGCTCTCCCGACTGGATCGCCAGTGGTGGTGGGCTTGGTGCCCTGCGCGGCGACAAACTCGTCAATGGGGGTGCGGAGCTGCTGTCTGGGCTCGTCTTTTGAGCCATTTGGAGCCTCCTTGGACCCCCCATGTGGGGAAATTGTCACGAAAACCGTTGCGCCGGAGCACTTCTGTGTTGCAGCAGCGGCCAGAGCCCCATACCATTGGCGCGCTCATCTCAGGGCCGGTCGGGGTTTTCCGACTCGCCACCTTTCGTCGCAACACGACCGCCACCCCCGAGGCTTCCTATTCCCATGAACAAAGCTGATCTCGTCAACCTCGTTGCCGCCCGCACCGAGCTCACCAAGACCGACGTCTCCCAAGTCGTCGACGCCGCCATCGAAACCATCATCGACTCGGTCGTAGAAGGGAAGAAGGTGTCAATCCTGGGCTTCGGCTCCTTTGAGCCCCGTGAGCGCTCTGCCCGCCAGGGTCTGAACCCCAAGACCGGCGAGAAGATCAAGATCCCCGCCAAGCGGGTGCCTGCCTTCACCGCCGGCAAGATGTTCAAAGACCGCGTCCAGGGCTGATCTGGTTGCAAGTAATTCCTGCCACGGCGGCCCCTAGGGGCCGCTTTTTTTGTGCCCAGGGCAAAGTGGGCCCCTCACTGATGCTTCCCCCTGCTGGCTGCTGCGCCGCTGCCATCCCACCTGCAGGCCCTGGTTGAGGCCGGTCTGGCCCAGCGCCAGCTGGGGTATCGCGGCCGTTTCGCCCCATCCCCCACCGGCGCTCTGCACCGCGGCAACCTGCGCACGGCCCTGCTGAGTTGGTTGCACGCCCGGCTGCGGGGGGGCGCCTGGTTGCTGCGCCTCGACGACCTCGACACGCCCCGCAATCGGGCCGGTGCTGAGACTTCCATCCTGACCGATCTGGCCTGGCTGGGCCTCAATTGGGACGGCCCGGTGCTGCGTCAGAGCGAGCGGCGTGGGTTCTACGCCACGGCCTTGTCAGCCCTGTGGCGCCATGGCTTGCTCTATCCCTGCCGCTGCAGTCGCCGCCTGCTCGCCGATATCTCTGCGCCCCACGGTGCTGGTGCTGTGTATCCGGGCACCTGCCGGGCAGCCAGTGGCGGCTGGGGGCCGGTGCAGGGGCGACTGCCCAGCTGGCGCTTGCGGCTGGAGCCCGGGAGCCTGCATTGGCTGGAGAGCTATGGCGCTCCTGGGGAGCTCGATGGGCCAGCTGCTGTTGGTGATGTGGTGTTGCGCCGGGCTGATGGTTACCTCGCGTACCACCTGGCCACAGCGGTGGATGAGCTGGTTTTGGGAATTAGCGATGTGGTGCGCGGTGACGATCTCTGGGGAGCCACGGGGGCCCAGGTGGCAGTGATGGCGGCCCTGGGCGCGCCCCCGCCCCGCTACGGCCATGTGCCGCTCTGGTGCGATGGCAGCGGGCGGAGGCTCAGCAAGCGAGAGGGCGCCGAGGGGCTAGCGGGCTACCACCAGCTCGGCATGGACGCAGCGGCAGTGGTGGGCCAGCTAGCTGCCAGTGCGGCTTTGGTGCCAGCTGGCAGCCGCCTTTCAGCCGCTGAATTACTGCAGCAACTCAGCTCAGAGCGGCTGGACCAAGTGCTCCGGGGCGCCCAGGCTTAAGGAAGGTTTCGGGATCAAGTGGGGAAAAGCAGATCACACTGGTGGATAGCTCTAAGTCCTCGAATGGGGACATTTCGATGACCTATTCCGATGGGCCCCTGCAGCGGGCAAGCCACGCAAATTCCTGCCGCTGTCAGCAATGCGGAGGCAGCGGCATGCTGCGGCTGGACGATCAGCGCTACCGCACCTGCCTTGATTGCTTAGGGCAGGGCAAGGTGCTTCAGGCAATTGGTGCTACCACCGTCGCCGCCATTCTCAAAGGACAGGCTGGGCTTCAGGTCAGCCTGTCTGCTTCTTCTTCCGCCAAATGAAGAAGGCTGCGGTAGCCACTACCACGGCTAGGGGCGCCGCAGTTAACAGCAGCAAAATCACGGCAGTCCAGTCCGTGTACATCGCTCAGAGGCCAAACCGGATCCATCATCCCAGTAAGCCGTTCTGGTTGACGATCCCCATGGCACGGATATTTCCCATGGCTCTGATATTTCGATCAGCCCTTGCAGTGGGGGTCATCAGCACTGGTTTGCTCGTGGGGCAGCCAGGCCGGGCTGGGGTGGAGTTTGACAACTGCCAGCCCACCGCCGATGGCGGCATCAGCTGCGACACCCGTCCCACCGGCAATACCCAGATGGATGACGAGGCGGCCCGCTATGGACTCTTTAACGACGCCAGCCCCGGCTGGAGCGAGTTTGATCCCGATCAGGGCTTTGAGGACGACCTTGGTGGCAACGACACCTGATCGCCCCGGCTGCCATGCCCTGGATGCATCGCTGATCGAACGCCTGCATGCTGTGCAGCAGCGGCATGGCTACCTGCCGCGAGCTGAGCTGCAGCAGCTGGCGGTTGCCATGCAGCGACCCCTTAGCGATGTGATGGGGGTGGCCAGTTTTTATCACCTGTTTCGGCTTGTTCCTCCGCCATTGCACCGTTGTGTGGTGTGTCGTGGTACCTCCTGCTTTGTGCGGGGGGCGGAGCGGCTGGAGGTGGGCCTGCGGCAAAGCTTGGTGGCCCAGCACGGGGTGGAGCGAGGCACCGCTGGCCGAGGGCGCCGAAATTCCTGAGTCCCTACTCAACCGGCTGCAGGCCGAATCCGCTGCTTTGACCCCTGCCTCTCCTGCTCCACCCACGCGGCGGGCCAGACGCCGCTGCGTATTGAGCTGGTGGTCTCCACCGGCCGGCCAGATGGATCCATTGAGGCGCTTGGCGCGTTGCCTGCGAACGTGCGAGCGGCTGGTTATATCCCTTACGGGTTCCTGCTAATCAAGGTGGCCCTGATGATCGCCAACGGCGGCTATCGGGGCGTGCAGGCCGCCTTGAGCTTCGGGGTGCCCCTTAGTGACGGCCGGTGCCGGCGAGGACAAGCCGGAGGTATGTGCTCGTCTCCGACGCACCGGAGATTCCTTGGATCTCGGCACGGCTCACCCCCAGCCCACCGCTATTCGTGCTGCGGTGCAGGAGGTGCTCACCGACCCGTCCTATCGGGCCGCAGCCCAGGCGCTGGCGGCGCAAATGGTCGCTGCTGGAGGGGCTGCGGAAGCTGCTCGCAGGATTTACTAGGTCCTGGCTAAGCAACGCCTTGCTGCGGATCAGGTCATCGCCGCCAACAATTAGGAGCTCGCCTCCCCCCTCTTTTGGTTTGCCATGGAGCAGCACCTCCTGCAGCCTGCCTGCTCCTCCTCCAGGCCCATGCTTTTGAGCACGGCAACACTCTGTCGGTTGAGATCCAGGCAGCCCTGCCTCGTGCCCAGGCGCTCATGCAGGGCTGGCTGAGGCGCCATGCATGAGCTGAGCCCCATACCTGCGCTCTTTGGAGTGGAAGTGGCTCCTTAATTTGTTTTCTTCAATACGGAAAGATGGCCTGGTGGGCTCAGCTTCCTAAATTTTTTCCTGCTTTATTTGCGCTTTTAGTGTTGTCTGAGGGGTGTTGATTAACGTGCCAGCAGCTGGCCAGGTCTTATGGGGATGAACCGGCGCGATCTCCTGGCGGGCACGGCGTTCAGTGTGGCAACGGCAGCCTGGTCCATGATCGGGGCCCAGCGTGCCTGGGCCTCCGATCCGATCGATGCCCAGTTGCTGGCCAGCCTTCAGGTGTGCACCCCAAAGGATGCTTTGGATCGCCTGATGAGCGGCAATGGGCGCTTCGCCAAGGCTTGGGCAGCGGCCAGTGACATCGCCACACCGGTCGAGCGCATGCAGGTGCTCAACAGGATCTGGCAAAACGAATGTCAGATTGATCCTGCGGCGCTTGCCCAGGGGCAGAAGCCGTTTGCGGCCACATTGTCTTGTGCGGATTCCCGGGTAGATCCCAGCTGGTTGTTTGCCTGTGGTTCCGGTGAGCTCTTCGAAGTGCGATCTGCAGGAAACACAGCTTTTGATGAGGCCATTGCTTCCTTGGAATATGCCGTGTCCGTTCTCGGTACTCCATTGATACTGGTTATGGGTCACAGTGGCTGTGGCGCGGTTAAGGCGGCCATGGACACGGCACCGCTGACGCCCTTGCTCGAGCAGCTAGTGGCACCGATCAAGGCAAGTCTTCAAAGTGGTGATGATCTGAGCAAAGCTGTTCAGGCCAACGCTCGCCATTCAGCAACCGAGCTCACCAGACGCAGCGATGTGCTGAAATTCGCAGAAGCAGAAGGGAAGCTGGCTATACATAGTTCCTATTGTGATATTGGCACTGGAGTTGTGAGCTTGCTGCCTAGTTAATTCCAGGGGTCTGGTTAAATTCCATTAATAGCTATTGCAAAGATCAGCTCCCTCCTCGCCTGTCAAAAACATTATGATCTATTGGACTGCAATCACTTATTCCTGGTAGGCCCCCGAAAGCGGTGTAATTATTTGCTCGATTGAGAAGGAGGTTGGCTTTGGCATGGGTCTGGTGACTGGGCCCTGTTGCGATATTAAGCATCGCAGATATCGCCAATGCGGCTATTAATACAAAAGCAAAGGGGCTTGTAAAAATTGTAGATTTTGCCTGCTACAAGGCTAATGGTTCTTTATTCCATTATCGCGGCTAATGCTGATGCCTCGGCTCTCGATGGTTCAGGTCATCGGCCCAATCCTGTGGCTATCCATGCCACTCAAGACCTTGAGATGATCTTGATCATCCCTGAAGCGGCTAAGGAGTTGGTGGATCGCCGCCCCAGTATTGCCAGGGAGCTGGGCCTCAAGATATAAGCGCGGACACGTATGGTTGATGAATTGAGGCAGACTTTCACGCTGGAGTTTTGGTAGTCAAGCTGCGCCCCCGTGCCCCCGTGCGCCCGCGCCCCCGCCCCCACGCAGGCCCTGACCCTGCTGCGCCATGCATGAACTCAGTCTGATGGAGGCTGTGCGCGATCAGCCTGCGCATCGGCAGCCTGGCCGGGGTGGAACCGGAGGCGTTGCGCTTCGCGCACACGGTGGTGATGGCCGGCACGATCGCCTCTGGCGCCGAGCTGCGCATTGAGGTTGTGATCGCCAGCTTTTTTTGTGAGTCCTGTCAGCAGGGCTTCGATAGCGAACAGGGCGATTGCCTTTGTTTCCGCTGCGATAGCTTCAGCCGCCGGCTTCTGCAAGGCCGCGAGCTGGAGCTGTCCTCGCTGGAGCTCAGCTGAAGGCGGCGTTGGCATGGTCCGACATAGGTGCGCCCTTGGGAACCTGCGGATGCATCAAGCTGGGCATCAAATAACGAGCTGCTGCGTCGTCGAGTAAAATGGCAACAGCTTTAAGCGTGTCGACAACATGCTTTAAGCGGGACGACAGCGTCTAGTAAGAATCCCAATTTGAAGTGCGATTAGTTTAGGAAAGGTTTTTTCCATCGGGATCTTCGTTTTGTGATTTCAATTCAGAGCTTGTAATGCCAGCCCCAACCGTTCTTGTAACCGGAGCCTCCAGCGGAATTGGTGCGGAGACAGCTCGCCTTTTGCTAGAGCGCGGCTGGCGTGTGTTTGCCGCTGCTCGGCGGCTGGAAGCAATGGAGCCCTTGGCAGCCTTGGGTGCCGAGGTGATGGCGTTGGATCTCAGCGATGAGCACTCACGCCGCGAGCTCGCTGAGCAGCTCACCGCCAAGGTGGGTGCGCTCGATGCGCTGGTCAATAACGCCGGCTTCGGTGAAGTGGGTCCGCTCGAGACATTGCCCCTGGATCGAGCCCGGGCGATTTTCGAAGTCAACGTCTTTGGGCTGATGGGGCTCACCCAGCAGTTGTTACCTGCCATGCGCGAGCGAGGTCGTGGTCGCATCGTCAATATCTCCTCTATTGCCGGTCGCTGGGTTTCACCCGGATCGGGGTGGTATGGGGCCAGCAAGTTTGCGCTGGAGGCCCTGAGTGATGCCTTGCGACTCGAGCTCAAGGCCTTTGGCGTCAACGTGGTGGTGGTTGAGCCGGGCGTGATAGCTACCGACTTTGCCAATGTGGCTGCCCCCTCGATCGAGGGGGCTTTGTCTTGCAGCACCTACGGCAACATGATGCGTGCCGTTCGCAAGAGCTGGGATGCGGTCTACCGGGGTGCCTCCCAGCCGCTAGAGGTGGCACTAACAATCGAGCGAGCCCTCACCGACCCCAGCCCATCAGCTCGTTACCTCTGCGGTCACCAGTCGGCCTCAGTGATCGCCAGCCGGATCCTGCCAACGCGACTGTGGGACAGCCTGATTCGCATTCAGATGACCTGATCACCGTCTGCACTCGTGGTGCTCTGAACCTTGCAGGCACGGAGCCCCATGACCCTCATTCCGGAAGGGTTCCGCGTGGTGCCTAGCCTGGAACTGGCCTCTGCCGATTACCGACATGTGCAGCGACTGCTCCTGCGGACAGCCGGCGCCTCAGCCGCTCCCATAACCAACCCGCCAGCTACCCCTGCACACGGCCCTGCTGCAGCGCAACGATGCCCAGGCGGCCGGCCTGCGCCAGCGCTTCGAAGCCGCAGGCGTCACGGTGGTGAATCTGCTCTCCTCGCCCGGCTCGGGCAAAACCGCCCTGCTCGAAGCCCTGGCCCAGCGCCTCGATCCCACCGGCTTGGCAGTGATCGTGGGCGATCTGGCCACCGACAACGACTCCCGCCGCCTGCAGGCTGCCGGGCTTACGTCGGTGCAGATCACCACCGGCCAGGCCTGCCACCTGGAGGCGCCAATGGTGGCCGAGGGTCTGCATCGCCTCCACCACCAAGGCATCAGCCTTGAGCAGTTTGAACTGCTGGTGATCGAGAACGTGGGCAACCTGGTGTGTCCCGGCGCCTATGACCTCGGCGAGAGCCTGCGGGTGGTTTTGCTCTCCACCACCGAGGGAGAAGACAAGCCGCTTAAATACGCGCCGATCTTCCACGGCGCCGATCTGGTGCTGATCACCAAGATCGACCTGGCCGAGGCGGTGGGCTTCGATCGCGCCGCCGCCCACGCCGCCATCGCCCGGGTCGCCCCCCACGCCCGCGTGCTGGAAACCTCGGCCCGCAGCGGCGCCGGCCTCGATGCCCTGATCAACGCCCTGGCGCGATGAGCGCGGCCCGGCTGCGCCTCTGGTGCCGCGGGGTGGTGCAGGGCGTGGGCTTCCGGCCGTTGGTGCATCGCCTCGCCGCTGAGTTGCAACTGGTGGGCGAGGTGGAAAACGTCGCTGGCGCCGTAAGGCTGGAGTTGCAGGGGGAGTGCCGCTCACTGGAGCTGCTGGTGCGGCGCTTGCCCGAGGAGTTGCAGCCCCCCGGCGCTCTGGAGCCACTGGCGCCCGAGTGGCTCCCGCCCCTCGTTCCGGCGCCGCCTGGCCTGCTTGCCCCGTCTCTCGTCGCCGATTTGGCCCCCTGCCCCACCTGTCTGGCGGAGCTCCACGATCCTGCCAACCGCCGCCACCGCTACCCGTTCATCAGCTGCAGCCAGTGCGGGCCGCGCTATTCGATCGCCACGGCCGAGCCCTACGCCCGCGCCCACACCAGCCTGGCGGGCTTTCCGCTGTGTGCCCAGTGCCAGCGGGAGTTTGACGACCCCACAGATCGCCGCTTCCACGCCGAAACGATCGGCTGCCCCACCTGTGGGCCCCAGTTGCAGTGGCAGGGGGCATGGGACTGGGGTGCGGCTGACGGCGGGGCGGCCTGCACCCCGGAGCGGCCGCTGGGAGCACCGATGGTGTCGAGCAAAGGGGCCTGCGCCGCCTATCACCGCTACCGGCGCCCGGCCCCATGAGCGACTGCATCCAGCTGGCCCATGGCGGCGGCGGCACCCTGATGCAGCAGCTGATCAACCAGGAGCTGCGGGCCCTCTACACCGATCCGGCCCAGGTGCTGCACGATGCGGCCCGGCTCGAATTGCCGCCCGGCCCGCTCGCTTTCAGCACCGACGGCTACGTGGTGCAGCCGCTGGAATTCCCCGGTGGTGATATTGGCAGCCTGGCGGTGATCGGCACCGCCAATGATTTAGCGATGGCGGGCGCCCGGCCCCTGCATCTGAGTGTGGCGCTGCTGCTGGAGGAGGGCTTGCCGCTGGCGCTGCTGCGGCGCCTGGTGGCCTCGATGGCTGCGGCGGCCCGAGCCTGCGAGCTCACGATCGTTACCGGCGACACCAAGGTGGTGGAACGGGGCAAGCCCGACGGCATAGTTATGACTACCAGTGGCATCGGGGCGGTACAGGCGCCGACGCCGATCCACCCCACGGCGATACGCCCGGGCTATCAGCTGCTACTGAGCGGGGACCTAGGCCGCCATGGCGTTGCAATCCTGGCCGCCCGCCATGGCTTGGCCCTGGTGCCGCCCGTGCTCAGCGACTGCGCGCCGCTCTGGCCCCAGGTGCGGGTCCTGCTGGAGGCCGGGGTTCGGATTCACTGCCTGCGCGACCTCACCCGCGGCGGCCTGGCCAGTGCCCTGGATGAGCTAGCGGAGGCGGCCGCGGTGGAGCTGGCGATTGAGGAGGCGCGCCTGCCGGTGCTGGAGCCCGTGGCGCGCACCTGTGAGCTGCTGGGCTTTGAGCCCTTGCACCTGGCCAATGAGGGTCGCTTTGTGGTGGTGGTGCCGCCTCAGGCCCGCGATCAGGCCCAGGCCCTGCTGGCGGCCAGTGGCGGAGTCTGGATTGGCAGCGTGCGGCCGGCCAGCAAGGGAGCGCGGGTGCTGCTCACCACCTCTTTTGGCACCGAGCGCCTGCTGCTGCCCCTCAGCGGCGAGCTGCTGCCGCGCATTTGCTGAACCCGCCATCTGTCTTAGGCTGGTTTTACGCCCCTGCCAAGAGTTGTGGGTCGATGGATCTCACCCCCTTTCTGAGCAGCCTGGAGGGCACCACCCTCGACCAGGTGCTGTTGTCGGTGGCTATCAGCGGCAAGGTGGCGATCGCCATGAAAGGCCGCTTTCTGTTGCGATCAGTGTGCGAGAGCTTTCAAGACCGCACCCGCATCGGCTGTGCCGTCACCGATGAGGCCACCTGCCTGGCCTATCTGGTGCGGGAGCCCTACGCGCTGTTGATCTGCACCGACTACTTAGAGGACGGCAATGGCTTCGAGCTAGCCCGCAAGGCGCGCAGCGCCCATCAGGCCTTGCGGGTGGTAGTGCTGGCCCTGGGGGATGTGATCCCGGCCCAATACGTTGAGGCTTCCTGGCTGGAGGCCGTAGTGGCGGAAGCCGATTTCATCGGCGATCAGCGGCCCCTGCAGGCAGCGGTGCTGGCGGTGATGGGGCAGCACTCCTACCGCAGCCCCTCGCTGCGTTCCGGCACCCTGCCCTACCTGAGCTGCCCGCGGCTCACTAAGCGCGAATACGAAGTGCTGGATCTGCTGGCCAGCGGCCTCACCGATCGGGAGATTGCTGAGCGAATGGTGGTGAGCGAGGAAACCGCCAAGACCTACACCAAGCGACTGCTTAAGACCCTCGACGTCAATAACAGGTTGCAGGCCGTGCTCAAGGGCATGCGTTGCGGCATGGTGCAGCTCTGAGCACCACTACCAATAAAAATTGTCCCCGTATGGGGGGCTCGGTAATCCTGTCCAGAAGCGCACACTCGAGCTAGGCCCGATCGGGTTCTTTGCGGCCGCCCAGCCGGAGTGCCATGACCACCTCCCTCCCCGCGCCAGGTCTCACCATTGGTGAATTGGAAGCGAACTATCCGCTTTATTGCAAGGCCATGCGCCTGTTGATTCGCGAGGGTAAGACGATCGCCAAGGTGCGCCGCACCGTTTGCTGGCAGCGGCTGGAGATCCTGCACAATTGCCTGCCGACTCAATACCGCGAGCCCGATTATTTATTCGCCTTGCTGCAGCGGGAGTTGAGCGCTTGCCTCTAGGCGTCGCTTGCTTTTTCCAGCTGGGGATCGAGAACCCACAGGGCTAATCCGCCGCCCCGCCCCCTGGCCAGCAGCCAGCCGTTATCGGCGGCGCCGGAGCGAGCGATCAGGGCGAAAAATGGGCGCCGGCGTGGCTCCGGCTGCTGGCTGATCGCTTGGCGCCAGAGGCTTTGGCGGCCGAGCCGCAATTCCAGTTGGTCAAACCAAAACTCCAATAACGGCCTGCGGCCCCGCAGATTGCCGCTGCCGCTGAAGCGCAGCTGCAACGCCCCGAGCTGAACGCTGTTCACCACCTTGAGATCACCCCTTTCCAGCGAAGGGGCGTCTGGAGTGACGTCTCCTGTGGCGATGCTCAGACTTGCCTGCAGGCCCCGCAGCAGGGCTGCCGTGGCCGGGTTGGGTTGGGCCCTGCCCTTGCTCCAGAGCAGCTGGAGCCGCCAGCGGCCAAACAGCTGCTCTGCCGTAATCGCGGAGCCCTGGCGACGGCTGAGCTGCTCAAGTGCCAGCGCCTGCTTGCCACTGAGAATTTCGCTAGTAGGCATTTTGCTACTGGGCATCAGACGTCGAAGTTGGCCTTGAGGTAGCGCTCTAAAAAGATGCCTGGTGGTAGCTCAGTTGGCAACTCGAATTTCATGCCCAAGTAGGTCTGAAGGGAATCGTCTGAAAACCCCATCGGCAGTACGGAGGTAAGAGCGGGTGGTAATGGCGAAGGGAATGAGATTGCGCTTCATGGCTCAGGCCTGGCCTAAAATCAACCGTCAGTTTTCGCGGAATTGGTTGATCTTGATGCGCTTACGGCGCTCGATGCCCTGCAGTGGCTGCGTACGTGTGAAGAGGTCTCTAAGCGCTTCGGCCTAAGTCAGACCACCGTCAGCAGGCAATCGCGAAAATGTCTGGATCTTTTTGGCCTTGACCTCCAGCGCATCCAGGGCGAGTGGAACACCGTTGGCGATTCGACGATCTTGGCGCTGGAGCGCTGCGTTCATCAAGTGGCTAGGTGGCAGGGGCGTAGGCCCCTGCGCCTGGAGGCGACCTATTGGTCAGGCCCCTTGTTGTGCACTCCTGTGCCAGACAATTGGATTCTTGGCCTTGCCAATATTGTTGGAGTGCCGCGTAATTTTCAGCTAGTTAGGGAGAGGATTGTTGATGTCTGCCTCACCGGCTTACCTGATTACCCCCCTGCCGATGACCCCGAGCTGACCTCGATTACCCTGTCGAAGATGCCTATATTTTTTGTTGTTAGGCCGGGTCATCCTTTGATTAATCAAGCCCAGCTGTCTTTTGATGATATTGCCCAATATCCAACCCTTGGTCTGCAGCTAGGCTCCTATCCCAGGGTTGAGGCTTGCTTAAAGAAGCTCGGCTTCTGGAACGATCATGTGCGAATGTTTCGCTATAAGCGCGAAAATTGGGAGGGCAAAACGGAGGCGGAGCTCACTATCGGCTATGCCACTTCGCTCAGTATGGAAGTTTCTGGGGGTGATTTAGTCAAGCTGCCCCTGGAGTTGCCATTTGCCTCTGGGGAGGTGCTTGTATGTCGCCGGGATTTTATTGATCATCCTCGTTTGCTTTCCTTACAGGCTTTGCTGCTTTCCCGTCTCGCTGGCATAGCTGAGCGACACGGCGGTATTCAGCTGCTCAACAATTACTAGTTTTTCTGTTTTCGTGGCTGGCGCAATTGCTGACGTGCTGAGTTGTTGCCGGCTGCACAGTGAGGCCGCAAATGATTAATTATGCAAAAACTGCAGAACTCTGCGTGATTTGCTATCCCCCACTTGGTGTTTTTGCTTTTTTGCGTTAAATTTATCCCGGTTTGCTGGGGCGGGGGTGGTTGAGCTTGATTGGCTAGCTGCCTTAGACGGTCTGATTTGGCTGCGCACTGGCCATCAGGTTGAGGCCAGGCTTCAGATCGGTCAGTCCAGTGTGAGTCGCTTGAGTCGCAGGTGCGCCGATGTTTTTGGCCTCTCCCTGGCCAGGCGAGGCTCCGAGTGGCACCTCGATGGTGATACGACACTCCTAAATCTTGAGCGCCGCGTTCACCAGGCGGTGCGGTGGGCCAATGGAGGGCCTTTGCGTCTGGAGGCGCAGCACTGGTCGGGCCCCTTGCTCTGTGAGCCGGCTCCAGCAGGTTGGATTGCTGGATGTTTTCACTTTCATGAATACGAAAAGCCGCTGCAGCTGCTGAGGGAAGGGGTGATCGACGTCTGGATCGCTTCCTACCCCGATGTGCCAGCTGCCACTGACCCCACCATTGCCTGCATTGGCTTGAGCCGAATGCCGATTTGGCTGCTGGTCGATCAATCTCACCCGTTGCTGGAGCTTGGTGAGCAGGTGACGTTTGCTGATGTGGCTGCCTATCCCTGTATGCCCATGCCTGATGGCGCCTTTCCTAAATTTCAGGCTGTTCTGGAAGCTTGTGGCTTGTGGAATGGCGGCACCACCCCTAAACCGATTCGGAATTCTTCGCAATCTCAGCAGGTTAATTCTAAAGATCTCGTCGTTGGTTTCGCTACTCCCCTCTCCTTGCTTCTTAGAGACGATTCCTGCAGGGTGCTGCCCCTAGAGCTGCCTTTAGAGGTTGGCGATGCCCTCCTGGTGCCAAGGCAATACGTGCGTGCGCCCCAAACGCTGCAGTTGCTGGCGGAACTTCGTTTGCGTTTGGAGAGCCTCGCCGGCGCCGCTCCAGGCTTGGTGGTGTTAGACGGGTTCGAGCACCCAAGTGCTGCCCCAAGCGACCAGCCCTATAAGGAGCAATGGCTGCCAAGCGCACCCTCAATGCCAAAAACCTCGAAGGCCTAGGCGCGGCCGTCCTCGCCGAATTGCTGATTGAGGTGAGCGCTGGTAGTGCGGTGATGCAGCGCCGTTTGCGGCTGGCGCTAGCTGCGGCTGAGGGTGCCGGGGGAGCGGCCCAGGAGGTGCGCAAGCGCTTGGCAGCCCTGGCCCGTGCCACTACCTATGTCGATTCGCGCAAGCGCAAAGCCTTGGTGGTTGATCTGGAGGCCCAGCGCCAGGCCATCGCTGGACCGGTGGCGGCAGTGGATCCGCCGCTGGCTCTGGAGTTGCTGCTGCGTTTTCTCGAGCTGGCAGATGGTGTGCTCGATCGCTGCTCCGACAGCACGGGCATCGTGATTGGCCTGTTCCAGAGGGCCGTGCTTGACCTCGGGCCGCTGGCCAGCGCGGCCGCCATGCCCGCCGAAGCGCTGGCTGAGCAGCTGCTGGAGCTGGTATTTGAAAACGGCTACGGCCAATTTGACGACTTGATCCCGGCGGTGGCCGATGCCCTTGGCGATCCGGGCCTGCGACTTCTCGAGCAAGGCTGCCGCGACCGGGGTGCCTGCGCTGGTCACCCAGCCCTGCTGCAGATCGCTGAATGCCTGGGTGATGTGGATGGCTATGTGGCCCAGTTTGATGCCAAGCAATTGGCCTGGCCCCCTACCGCCGCGGATGTGGCAGGCCATTTGCTGCAGGCGGGCCGCAGCCAGCAGGCCCTGGCCGTGCTGGATGGCGCCGCCAGTGCTGCTGCTACCTGGCATTCCCCCGAGTGGCACGACACCCGCATCGCCGTGCTTGAGGCCCTGGGCCGCAACGACGAGGCCCAGCAGTTGCGTTGGGCTTGTTTTACCAAAACCCTCTCGGCTTGCCATTTGCGCGACCACCTCAAACGGCTTGCTGCCTTCGAGGACGTGGAGGTGGAGGAACGGGCCTTTGCGCTGGCAGAGGACCATCCCATGCGGCTGCTGGCCCTCGACTTCCTTGTGCGCTGGCCCGCAGTAGCGCGGGCTGGGCGCCTAGTGCTCACCCATGGGCCCGACTGGGATGGTGAGTCCTACGAAATCCTTGCCCCAGCTGCTGAGCGGCTCAGCGCTGAGCAGCCGCTGGCCGCCACGGTGCTGCTGCGGGTGATGTTGCTTTTTGCCCTGTCGACGGGCCGCACCAAGCGCTACCGGCACGCGGCCGAGCACCTGCGGACCTGTGAGCTTTTGGCCGCCCGTATCGACGCTTGGCAGGGCGTGGAGCGCCATGAGAGCTTCGTGGGTCGCATTCGGGAAGCCTTTGGCGGCCGCTGGAGCTTCTGGTCTCTGGTGGAGCGCTGAGGCTTTGACAGGGTGGTCCCTAATTCACAGGAAAAGCCTTTTCTTTGAATAAGCTTGCTGCGTATTCAAAGTTGCTGGGGGGTAATGCGGCGCGAGGCCACCGGCCACTACGAGGTCAGCGCCACCGCCGGGGAAACGGTGCGGGCTTTTGTGCCCGACCCGCTGCCGCCAGAACCCCCGGTGTTGCGTGCGGGTCCACTGCAGGCGCTGCATGAGCGGGCGCTGCTGGCCTGCGGCCGCCTTGATGGCGTCTCCACCCTGCTGCCCAACCCCGAGCTGTTCCTCTACGCCTACGTGCGCCGCGAGGCCCTGCTCTCCTCCCAGATCGAGGGCACCCAGTCGTCGCTTTCTGATCTGCTGCTGTTCGAGCTGCAGGAAGCACCCGGCGTTCCCTTTGACGATGTGGTGGAGGTCTCCAGCTATGTGGCCGGGCTGGAGCATGGCCTGACCAGGCTGGCGGAGGGGTTCCCGCTCTCCTGTCGCCTGCTGCGCGAGATCCACGGCCGGCTGCTGAGCCGTGGACTCGGCGCCGATCGCCTGCCGGGGATGTTCCGCCGCAGCCAGAACTGGATCGGTGGCACCCGCCCAGGCAATGCCCGCTTCGTGCCGCCTCCGCCGTGGCTAGTAGAGGACTGCATGGGGTTGCTGGAGCAGTTCATCCATGGCGGCCACCACGGTGAGCACTCTCTGCCAGTGCTGGTACGTGCCGCCCTGGCCCACGTGCAGTTCGAGACGATCCACCCGTTTCTCGATGGCAACGGCCGCCTGGGCCGACTGCTGATTGTGCTGATGCTGATCGAGGCTGGCGTGCTCCAGCAGCCGCTGCTCTACCTGAGCTTGTTCTTCAAGCAGCACCGCCGCCGCTACTACGAGCTGCTCGATGGCGTGCGTCAGCAGGGCGACTGGGAGGCCTGGATCGAGTTCTTTCTGGAGGGCGTGGAGAGCACGGCCTCAGCCGCGGTGGCTACTGCTCAGCGGCTGCTGGCCCTGTTTCATACGGATGAAGCGCGGCTGGAAGCACTGGGCCGATCAGGCCCCAGCGTGCGCTTGGGCTATGCCGCTTTGCGCCGGCGGCCGCTCACCAGCACCAAGAAGCTCAAGGAGCTGAGCGGACTGAGTTTCCCCACTGCCGGCAAGGCCCTCGAGATCCTGGTGGAACTCGGCATCGCCCGGGAAATCACCGGCGGCCAGCGCAATCGTCTGTTCGCCTACGACGCCTACCTGGCGATCCTCAGCGAGGGAACTGAGCCGCTCTGAGCTTTCTGCTCCATCGCATCGGCCAACCGCGTCCGTGCAGTTGATTTGGAAAGCGCCCCCTGTTGGATTCGAACCAACGACCGGCTGCTTAGAAGGCAGCTGCCTGTAGGCCAGAGTCATTGCAGCGCAGTTATTCTCGATCCGGCTTTTGGGTGAAAGTGGGAAATTGGTGGGAAATTGGCACCTGGCGGGGCATGGGGCGTTCATCTGAGGGCCGCAGGTGCCGGGTTCGCCTTCCTTGAGCACCACCGTTACGCGATGGCCTGGGGGCGCTTGTAGCTCAAGATTTGGGGGGTGGCGTGCGCCATATCAGGATCAAAACGCCCGTGAAGACAATGAAGCCCAACGCGCTTAAAAGGAACTCGCTCACACCTTGCGCTTTAAATTCGCGGATCTGCTCCTCCCTCGCACGACTATCAATTATTCCTTGTCGTGCGTCTTCAAAGCTGTAGTAGCCATGTTGGGCAAGCTTTGCCGCTTCAATATCGAGGACAAACTTTTTGTCCTCCCACGGGGCTCTACCTTCGGAAACGTTGATTGATGCCGTGAGGACTGGTGCGAACCAGATGGGGAAAGAGACGACTGCGGTGAGGAATAGTCGGATAGCTAGATTACGTCTCATGGCTCAAACCGGCGAGCGATAGAGGAAAAGTAGATCATTGAACCAAGCAGCGCCGATGAATTGAAAGTCTCTGCCACCGTCTGCGTTTGGCACAATCGCGCTACTGGGGTGGATGCCGCGGCCAGGGCCCGCCATTGCGCCAGCACGACAGGGGGCAGCTTCAGGTTTAGTTGAGCCAGGGGCACGGGTACCCGATCGGGTAGCCAGACGGTACCGGCCAGCAGCAGGGGCCACCAGGGGCCCGCAGGCCACCCGATAGGGCCGCTTCGATCGCCTCCAGCGCTAGGGCGGTAACAGTGCGGCGCTCGTTGTGCCTAGTACAAGTGGGGCTGTTACACCTGTTCATGGATCGTCCGCGGACTCCGCGGTCAGATCCAATACCCCTACCGACAGGCCGCGTTGAAGTCAGCCTCCCCAACGGTGTTTGGCAAAACTTCATCCCAGTCAATGCGAGACATAGTTAACCAAACCCCATTTATGAGGGCAGCTGTCAACCTCGCTCGACCATTTTGACAGTCGTAAACTTCGCGGGCCTGCGCTACGACACCGTTGGATCGAACCTTCTGACTCTGGACGGTGACATATTTACCACTGCGGCTCAAAACCTTTATGTAGGTAGCGTCACCCTCGGCACTAATACCTCCAGCACACCAACCACTTGCCGCGCACTGGGCAAATGCTTCTGGCGCGATCACAAAGCTGGCAAGCGTTGCGATTAGGGCTCTGCGAATGGCGATGGATGGAATGTGAATAGCGATGGATGGAACGCTAACCTGATTTTAGTGCTCCTTCTTTCCTCGTGCCCTGTAGAGGGAACCGTCGCAGAGCAGAAATAACACAACAGCCCAACTAGCCTTGGCCCCACGAACCATCCGCGTTCAGCTCGGACGGTCTCCCTTCAGTTCCTCAGCCAGGGCCAGCACCGCCGCATAAACCGTAGCGAAGCGTTCCAGTACCTCCAGCTGCGCCGGACTACCCGGCGATTCGTTACGTGTTTCAGCAGTTCAGCAAGTCAGGCAGGCAGCAAGCAAGCAAGGCAGCAGGGGCCGCGGCGATCAGCCCCGCGAATCCAGCCACTCCCCCAGGGCCTGCCGGGCAAGGTCGGGCATCGGCAGTTCCTGATTTATCGCGGCCAGCTTTAACCGCTTGTGAAGCGATCGGGGCAGATCAACCGTGAACCGGACGCGGGCTTCCCCATCGGCAGCGGCTGGAGCAGGGGCCGCGGCAGGCCTAGGCAGGTCTGGCCATGGTGCCGGCCCGATCAGGCCGCGGCCAGGGCCTCAGTTAGCCCGTTGCTGCTTCCTGAAGTCCCAGGGCTTGGCCTCGTTCCCCCAGCGCCACACTCCCTGCCTGCCCCGCTCAGCCTGTGCTTCAGCTCCTAAATAGGCGTTCTCGTCACACCCGCTCAGATACTGCCGGTACGCATAAGCCATGCCCAGTCGCACCATCTCCAGGTTGACGTTGCGGCCACCGGCATAAACCTCAGCCACCGTCCGCCCGTATCGATCCACCGTCTGGGGTCTGATCTCTAGCCCCCCAGCACCCAGCAGTTGCTTTAACACCAGGGTGGCCTGTGTGCCGCTATCACCCTGGGCGGTTTCGGGGGCATCGATGCAGGCCATTCGGATCGTGACGGGCTGACCGTTGGAACCTCTCACCCGAATCGTGTCGCCGTCGCCAACGCTGACCAGGGACACAGGGCCAGCAGCGGCAGCAACTGGCTTGGCCTCCCGCTGGGGACTGGGGCTGGATCGCTTGGGGGCAGAGGAACCCGAAGGCCTCCCGCTAGAGCTGGGCGGGGCCTGCTGACGCGGGGCTGAGGCTCCCCCTGCTCCCTTGCACAGGGTTTCGCATGGCACCCCATCGCCGTTGCGATCTAAAGCCCGGTTACCCGATTGCAGGGAGCGCATGGCTTCATCACAGGTACGGAAGCTGGAGCAGGTTTGCGCTCTTGTTTCACCGGCACCAAAGGCAAGCAGACCCAGCACAAGCAGCAAACGAAGCACAACTCAGCCCCCAGCGGGCTTCACCGTAGAAGAGAAGATCGACGGCACCTAAACCGGGGCCAGCTCAGCAAACGGCGCACCTCAGGCCGCGGCGGTGGCCCCCTGCTGGTAACGCTGCAGGGCGGCATCGGCCAGGGCCTGCAGATCAGGCGGCAACAGGCCCCCAGCCGCCAGCCGCTCCAGCTCTGGCAGGGAATCAGGGCACAGCCCGGCGGATACGTCGGCATCGTCGAGCAGTGACCGGGCCGACGCGGCATCCCAGTGGGCCGGGTCCCATCGGGCGCCGCGGCCTACTTCGTCGATCGCATCCCGCATTTGAAAATGCAGCTCTGCAGCTGTGGGGCCGCTCATCCCATGGAACGGGGGGCCCATCATTCCGCCAGCAATTCCGGCCACCGAATCCCAGAACGGCCCATCCTCCACCGGCTCCCCGGGCTCGTAGCGGCCCCATTCGGCCCACCATTCGCGCTCCGCGTCGGGGTTGGTGGGGGTGCCGGGGCCAGCCAGCCAGCAGCCCCGATCAGCCAGGGCCACCCGCAGCAGCTCCAGCCCCTGGGCCCCGAAGGCTTCGCCCATGGCATCGGGCAGGGCCGCGGCGATCGCCTGGGCCTCGGCGGCGGTTAGCTGTAGGCCCCCGCAGTTGGCCAGCTCATCGCCCAGGGCCGCGGCTACCAGGCTCCAGCGCTTATCCGGCCGGGCCTGCCGGGCTCCGAATTGGTTGTTGACCTGGGGGCGGATCAGCCGGGCCACCGCTTCCCGTAGTGGCGGCAGGCCCCTGGGCGCCAGCTCCAGCAGCTGGCGGCCGCTGGGGCCGTCCGGCCTCAGGTACTGATCGAGCTGGCCCGCATCCTTCAGGCGGTAGAGGGTGCTCCTGCTTTTGAACCCCAGAACACGGGCGGCATCAGCCAGGGTGACGGTAGGCATACGAACAGATCTGTCCCAGAATCTGCGTACAGGCTGGGGACCGGACGCCATAGGCGAACCCGTTAAGGACACGGGTTGGGGTTTTTATAGCTTGCCGCGGCCAATCCTTCCTTATTGTGATGTTCTGTCCCATAATTTGGGAGCTTAATCTAGAGAGAAAGGGCGGCACGGATAACCCTCACTAAGCAGTGGCAGGTAGGACCCATTGGCCGGGGCTTGGTGCTCGCCATGCTCTCCGCGCCTGTGCGCTCGCCTTCGGATCGGGTTCAGGTACGCGCGGCTCATCGTCATCGCAACGCCAGATCGGATAGGTGTATTGATCGCGTTGCGGGATGGTGTTCATCACTCGCGCCTGAGTTGTAGCAACTCTAGGCAGCGTCTTCGGGCTGCATTGCATCAGCCAGGCGGGTGATTGCATCGGCCAGTTGTTGGCCTGCGGTCTTTAGGTCTTGGAGTGCGGCGGCGGCAGCGGGTAGCGCCCCTCTGAGTGGTGTAACTCAGGAGGTCCTGTGACCCTCTCCGGAGGGTGAACAGTGGCAGGCAGGGGATGACTGCCTGGAAGCTGATTGCGCAGCTCCGTTTATCCATTATGAACCCTGATCGCTGAATTGGCAACTCAGCGATCGATGTGTTTTGTGTAGATCGAGTGTGGAGCTGGTGCCTTTCAGTTGATGGGTTCGCCTGGCTGGGCGGACGGATCAGCATCAGTGAGCTCCAGTGCTTCTTCTGGCTCCGGGATCTTGGCCATGGTGGCTTCGGAGAAGAAGCGCCGGCGTTCCAGCTGCCATTCCTCCTGCTGCTCCAGCAGCTGGCTACCTACCAACCGCACGATCGCAGCGTCGTTGGGGAAGATGCCGACCACGTTGGTGCGTCTTTTGATCTCCTTATTGAGGCGCTCGAGGGGGTTGGTGCTCCACACCTTGCGCCAGTGCTCCTGGGGAAAGTGGAGGAAGGCCAGCACGTCGTCTCGGGCGGCGTCCATCACGGGCACAGCTGTCGGGAACTGCTTGCGCAGCATCTCGGTGACTCGCTGCCAGTGGGAGCGCACCTGATCGGGGGCCTGGATGACGAACACCGCTTTCATGGCAGCGGCCACCATGTCCTGGCCGGCTTTGGGAACGTGGCTGAGCAGGTTGCGGAGAAAGTGCACCCGGCACCTCTGCCAGCTACTGCCCTGGAACATGCGCTTGATCGCCGCCGTCAGCCCCAAGTGGGCATCGGAGATCACCAGCCGAGTGCCGTCCAGGCCGCGCTCTTTGAGCGAGCCCAGGAACTGGCGCCAGAAGCCCTCGGCCTCGCTGTCGCCCACGGCAATGCCGAGCACTTCTCGGTAGCCGAGGGCATTGATGCCGATGGCCACGACCACCGCCCGCGATACCACCTGCATGTTCTGCCCCAGACGTCCGTGTAGGTAGGTGGCGTCGAGGTAGACGTAGGGGAAGCGGGCATGCTCAAGCGGCCGCTGCAGGAAGGCCTTGACCTGCTCATCGAGCCCCTGGCAGATGCGGCTCACCTCCGATTTGGAGATGCCGCTGGCGCCGCCCAATGCCTCCACCAGGGCATCAACCTTCCTGGTGGAGATGCCGCCGGTGTAGGCCTCCATAACCACGGCGTAGAGGGCCTTATCGACACGGCGGCGTGGCTCAAGCCAATCTGGAAAGAAGCTGCCCTGCCTCAGTTTTGGGATGGCCAGGCTGAGATCCCCCACCTGGGTGGTGAGCAGTCGCTGGCGGTAGCCGTTGCGGTGGGTGGATCGCTCATCGGGGCAGCGTTCATGGCGCGTGGCTCCAATGGCAGCGGAGACCTCGGCCTCCAGCAGATCCTGGAAGCCCCGGCGCACGATCTCAGGGATCAGGGCGCCAGCGGTGGTGCCCTCCATGAGCTGGCTCAGCTCGGAGGCGCCACTATGGGTAAGGGTCATGGTCTGTGTTCGGTTTGGTGGTAGTTCTCCGAACAGGGTCACAGACCGGCCCACCCATTGCCACAGCTGATGTCTGAGGGAGGCGAGCCGTCAGCCCCGGCTACGCCGGGGCTGATCCCCCCGAGTTACACCACTCCATGGGACGCCGCTGCACCTCATGGCACCAGAAGCCACGCACCGTTGAGGCATTGGGCTCTCCCGTCTCCTTAAAAACAGGCTCACCGGTAGCCGGGCAGAAGAAGTTCCAGTCGTCCCGCTCCAGTTGGATCAGTTGCATGGCCGTGAATCGCAGCGAGTTCACTGTTGCCCACCCCTTCCCCTTTGCAGCCATTTCTCATGCGAAAAAGGAGGCTGGGATTGCCGCTTCCCGTTGATGGCCATGCCGGCCTCAGCTTCCCTGCAGCAGTGTCAACTGGGCATCCGATACAGGCCGTGCTGGCAGATCCCTAGGGCTGGGACCTTTCAGCCGTAGCGGGGCCGTTGGGGCTGGTTGCCACCGAGCCGTCAAACACCCACCTAAATCCCTCGTCCAGTCCTCGCGCTGCGTCAAGGATCGGGCCATGCGCCCCGGTGGGGCGTCCTTGTCACATCCCTGCGGCTGGCCGTTGGGGGTGGGGTTCTCTGCCGTCCCCAGATGGCTGCCCCGCTTTCCCGCTCTGCCCTCCGTGCCCGCGATGCCCTGGTGCTCCAGCACCTGCCTCTGGCTGATGCCGTTGCTTCAGCTGTAGCCCGCCGCTTCTTCCCTTTGGTCGAGCGGGAGGATCTGATCCAGGTAGCTAGAGAATCCCTGCTCCGTTCAGTGCTGCGCTGCAAAGCGGGTGAGCCAGCTGAGCCCTATCTGCGCCGCTGCATTTCAGGTGCCCTCCAGCATCACCTGCGCGATCGGGTGCGGCTGGTGCGCATCCCACGCCAGCTGCATGAGCAGGGTCAATGCCCCCTGGGTCATATCAGCCTTGATGGCCACGCCGCTGGCGAGCCCTGCCTGCTCGATCAGCTGGCCAGCCCAGAGCAAGAAGCAGCCGGCCCCGCTGATGATCTGGCGCTGGAGCAGCTAGTAGATCAGCTGCCGGCAGCTCAAGCCACGGCCCTGAGGCTCACCATCCTTGAGGGCCTATCGCTGCGGGCTGCAGCAGAGCAGCTGCAAATCAGCGCCATGTCGGTGCAGCGGGCCCAGAAGAAGGCTCTTGAGGCTCTGCGCAAGCAGCTGGTGGGTGGGGGCTGAGGCCCTCCTCCCCAGTTACTGCTCAAACACGAGCGTGGAGAGCGGCCACCAACCGCTGCCGCCTTCGTCGTAGGCCAAGGCGCTAATGGAGTGGTTCTGAGCTAAGGGGCTCAGATCCAGCGGCTCAGCACCGTCAGTTCAGGCCAGCAGCGGGGCGGCTGCAGCGAGCTCAGTGGTGACCGCAAACCCCACCAGCTCATGCTCCCCAAAGGAGCGCAGAAAGGGCACATCTGCAGCATCGCGGCCGCGGGCAATCAGCACCCGGCCGCAGCGCGGGATGTTGTGGCGGGCATCAAATATGTGCCAGCGGTTTTCGAGAAACACCTAAAACCAGGCAGATAAATCTACGGGCGCATTGGGTTAAAGGAGCCCCCTTAGGGTTGAAGGATGAAGCAGTTGCCGAGTAGGGCGAGACCAAGGTGGTTGGCAGTCGCCGGACAAGTGCTGGCAGCGGCCTTGTTCGTGGCGATGACAGTCAGCGTCCTGCCGGTGCTGTTAATGACAAGTCTCGTCATTGCCCTGATCTTGATTCCGGTGTTGCGTCAACTCAGGAAGGAGGCGGAACGGACCGGGTCTGTCGTGAATGTGCCGGCACGGGAGCAGATGGTCGACATCACACCCCTTCACGAGCGACTCCGTGAAGAGTTTTTGGTGTTTCGCCGTCGTGGTTGGCGCCGATAGGGGTGAACTGGGCACAGCGGCAGCAGGCAGCAATCAGTCCAGCATCCGGATCCAGACCCACCACAGCAGAGCCACCGGCACCATCGCCAGAGCCAGCACAGCTAGGCCCTGAAGCTGTTCTGAGTTCATTGGCCCCACTTTGTGCGAGTAGCAATCAGGACCGCCACAAGCTGCTGGCAGTGTGGCTCAAGGTGAAGGGCTGAGCTCGGGGCCCAGTGCAATCCTTGGCTTCTATCACTCGCCGTCACTTTTTTGGTGGCGTCGCGGGTGTCAAATCAAGGCTGTGACTAGGGTTTGAGTTGTTGCAACTGGGGCTCCCAAAACAAAGTAATAGGCAAAAATGGACTACTAAAAATCCTGATTTGCAATAGATGCATAATTATTATGGTTGCGATATTTATTACTAAATTCTACCTCCAGTTCCCTCCTGATCTGCGTGATTGCTTCCCGCACTGCGGCTTTTTCATTTTCTTCGGAGGTAATTATTTGTTTTGCAACTTCGCGAAGCATTTCAATGTCATCGCAAGCATCAATCTCGCGGAACGCTGTCTCCAGTCGGAACTTTTGCTCCAGTGAAAGTCGGTGATTGGACATGTTATTGGTGGAGCAAAGCCCCATGTAAGGGACCTTGCTGTTTATGGGTTTTACTATTGGACTTCTGAGATTGTAAAAGGGGCTGGGGGGAAGCTTGTAGGCAATGGGTCGACCTCACCATTGGCAAGAGCTCTTGCTCGGATGTACATCTGACTATCCGTTGCGCCCTGAGCTTCCATTGCGGTTGCTACCGTTGCCCAATTTTTAACTTCAGTGGACATTTGAAAGAATGAATGTCAGACCACCCAATGTTCGCGATCACGTCTTGGTGGGTGCGAGGCGGAAAGCCGCACCACTACCGAACTTCAACGATCAGCAAAAATTGTTAGTTAACACATCTCTAAATATTATAGACTTTTGTTTATGGCTCCAGCGGCTGCAGTGAGTACAGCTGCGAATGACAGACTTCCTCTAAGGACGCGGGCAGTGCATAGCAAGCAGCTCCAGGCGGCTATGGCACTGGCGCAGGACCTGCCTGAGCGCCCGGCTGTTTGGTGAGATCAAGGACCAGTAGACCCCGGCTCTCAGCCGATCTGCCCTGCGTGTCCGTAAGCCCTTGTGCTGTGGGCGCAGCAGAGGTTCAGGATTCGTTCAACAGGCTCAGTGCTTCCATCACCTGAAGGCGGATGCCGCCCAGCCGGGTCCAGGCCCGTACCGCATCCTTTCTGCTCTGGTAGGGGCGCCAGTCATCCTCAGCGATGCGGCGCTGGAAATGGGCTGCCACACGCAGGGCAACGGCGACATCGCTTCGCCTTACCAATCGCAGCGTTTTCCCTCCGATCACCACATCAGCAGGCATAGCGTTGTGGAGCAATCAGGAATTGACCAGGCTCATTCTCTGTCCTCCCCAGCCCCCTCTCGAACCAGAATCGGGAAACAGCCTTTGGTCCATTCACCAGAATATGCATCGTCACCGCAGTAATTAATAGTCCCATCATGCGCTGCTGCTGTGCCAACAACCTTTTGCCCGGTGTCAACTACGTACGCGCCAGCCTATCTAATTGTCGCCGTGCAAACCTTTGGCTTCAGGGAGAAAACTTCCGCAGGCCGGCAGCCGTAGGTGATCAGGGCCCACGTAGGCCACGAACACTTGTGCCCTGCTCACCAGCTACATCTGGGCGGATGATTGAGATCTGTTTAGAGCCGATGAAGTCTGGCCTGCTCTGCGGCGGCCCGGAACACCAGGCTGTGGCGCTCTACGAGTGGCTCCAATAGGTCGTAGCCGCCACCTATCACGGTGGCAATTGGGATGCCGCGCCTTAGGCAGGCATTGAGCACAAGCCGGTCGCGGTTTAGTAGCCCTTCGCTACTTAGGCAGAGCCGTCCGAGGCGATCGTCTCTATGGGGATCCACCCCTGCGTTGTAGAGCACTAGTTGGGGCCGATGCTGATCGAGCAGGTCGGGAATTAGATCGCCGATAGCTCTGATGTAGTCAAGGTCTTCCACCCCATCGTCAAGGTCGACGTCGACGTCGCTGCTCTGTTTACGCAGCGGAAAGTTGCTGGCGCAGTGGACGGAGAAAGTGAACACCCGTGGGTCCGTAGCAAAGATCGCCGCTGTGGCATCACCCTGGTGCACGTCGAGATCGACCACCATTAACCGCTCCACGGCGCCCTCGGCCAGGAGCACACGGGCCGTCACGGCGCAGTCGTTGAAGATGCAAAAGCCACTGCCGTAATCAGAGAAGGCATGGTGAGTGCCGCCGGCAAGGTGGCAGGCCACCCCGTAGCGAAGCGCCAATCGGGCTGTGAGCACCGTCCCCCCAACCGCCAGCCAGGTGCGCTGCACTAAGGGAGTGGTGGCGGGAAGACCGATACGGCGCTGATCGGCGGCACTGAGTTTGTCTCTGGCGAAAGCCTCGTGGTAACTGCGTTGATGTACCAGCTCGAGCCAGCGGCGGGGTGCTGGTAGAGGTGTGTGCAGCTGGCTCGGCGACGCTATCCCCTTCTTCAGCAGCAGGGAGTGGAGCTGCTGGAATTTCGCCATCGGAAAGCGATGGCTGCTCGGCAGCGGAGCTGAATAGGCCGGGTGGTAGACGATCGGAGGGCCCAGGGCAGAGTCCTTCTCAGCGACGATCTCAGAGAAACAATTTAGAAGGCCAGGACCGCCATCCACCCGCTGATGGAAGCTGCAGTCAGGGCTGAGCACCCTCGGGGATTGCAAGAGGATCTGGTAGCCCCTGGCTGATCGCAAGGGCGCGCTTGTAGATGGCGCCTGAGGTCTGGCCGGCAGCCTCCATGGCAGTGCGCATGTTCTGCCAGTAGTGGAGTTTTTGCTCTTGAGTCATTAGTGCTACTGCGATTTCAGGCGCAAACGGTCTCTCTGCCGCGGCGCCGGCCCAGCGGTTCGATCCATTCGTTCACCACAACCTTGTGCTGAACAAGTCGACTTGGCAGGCGGCAGCCAAGGTTGATCTGCCCCTCGTCCATTAGGCGCCCCAACCGAATCGCCAGGGCTTCTTCGTGCCGGGCAAAGGCACCTTGGTGGGAGGCAACCCAGGAGATCTCATGCTCCGTGATCACACCACTAGAGATGGACTCTAGAAAGACTTCCCCGACTGGCCGGAGAGCCATGTAACGACTTCGTTACATGCTGTCGCGCCCGGCTTCGCTGTGTGGCTCGAGCGGGCTCGGGGGACTGGCTGGGGCAGGCGACTGGCTAGAGCACGCCAGTCCTTGCAGAAGCGTTTGGGCTTAGTAATTGGAGGCTTTACCCCCTCCATGCACTTCCGCTGCGTTGTGGTGCTCCAACCAGGCATCAGGTCGCCTTTGGTAATCCGGTAGCCCAGCTGGCGGGCAGTGCGTAGGGGCTCCTGGCGGCTATGGCACTAGCGGTGGACCTGCTTAAGCACCCGGCGGCTTTCAGGCGACATCGAAAACTGAGCCACCCAGCAGAAGATCCATCGAGCAATCCACCTTGGCTTGTCCTTGTTCCGCTCGCGCCGGAGGGGGCTGCGGTTTGGTATAGACCCGCCAATGGGTTTCTACGCTGCAGCGATGAGCCCAGACCTCAAACACCCTGCCACCGGCGATTTGATTGTGTTGGCAGATGGTGAGCAGCTTTGGCGGATCGGCTGGCCTGGTGCACCGGTTCTGGTCGTTACCAAGAACGGGCCAGACGGCAACACCCTCTACCGGCTGGCTGATCCCAAATGCAAAACCTGGAACAAGGTGGGGGATATGAAGCTGCTTCCCTGGCCAGAAGCAGGCAGCTGAGCCGGCCCAACCCAACCCACCTCACCAGGAGTAGAACAGCTGTACTGCCGCCTTTGCTGGTTTGATCTTGGCCGACCTGCCCATTGGCGAGCCTGTGCCCTTCTGCTTGGGTTCGTTGGGTGAGGGATTGGATCTCCATGCCGCCCTGATTCCCAACCCGGTCTGCACCTTCTACATGCGGGCCAGCGGCAATGGCATGCGTCAGCACGGGATCAACGACGGCGATCTGATGGTGATCGACCGCAGTGTGGAACCCTGCTCCGGCCATGTCGTCGTTGTTGCCCACCAGGGCAGCTTCTTGATGCGGCCGCTCTTGCGTCAGGGGGAGCAGTGGTTACTTGAACCGGTGCGGCCAGGAGAGGCAGCAATTCCTTTGGACCTGGAGGTCTTTGATCGCTCAGGTCTCTTTGGCGTAGTGGTGCATGCGGTGCATCACCTTGGCAAGCCGCGCTTGCGCAAGATCTGATCTGTGCCGCCTTGACCTGACCAGTGCAGAAGCCTCGCTCTGGCTGGGTCGGCTTCCGGTGGGGCTTACTCCGGGTCCTCTCCATTGTGCTTCCTTCCTGCGTCAGTACGCCTCTGGGATCGGTCCCATCGCTGCGCCACACCTGGCGCCGAATCCCATGGCATCACTAGCTGCCCAGTCCAAGTTCTGCCGGCCAGAAGAAGATCCCTTCCTGCTGCTTGATCGCGCCTCGCGCTCTATCGAGCAGCTGCTGCGCCGTGATCTGCCGCTGCGCCGCACCTGGAGCGAGCAGCCCTATGGAGAAGAGGAAATCACCCTCCTAGAAGAGGAAGTTCTGCCTGCCATCGCTCAGTGCTTGGCACGAATCGATGCCATCGATTCAGCCCTTAGCGCTGCTGGAGAAGAGCTCTATCGCCAAGAAGTCTTGGCAGCTGCTCAGAAGCGCCGTGTTCTGCTCCCTGGGGAGGTGGCACTTATCTGAGTTCCTGCAGGCCGCCATATCGGCGGCCTGCTTTATCTCTTTCGCCGCCAAGTGGACCTAGCGGTGCTGATTTACAGAGCGCACCTGGCGGTGCGACTGAGCCTGTAGGGGAAGGGTTTGGTACGCGCAGGGAACTTCAGTGTGCGCAGGTGGCGCAAGGGCTATGCGAGCGGCTAACGCCGCCCTTGCTCTCACCAGCGCGATCACTTCAAGTCCTTTGCGCCCTATCCAATGGCCGCATCACCAAAATCACGCAGCAAGAGCTCAGGTCCTTCGCCAGAAGAAGCGCTGGTTCGTGATCTCATCGAGCTCCTAGAAGCTGGCAGCACGCCATGGCGCAAGCCCTGGGATTGCCCCACCGGCGGTGTTCACATCAATCTGCTCACAGGCCGTGTCTACCGCGGCAGCAATCCAATCCTTTTGGAGCTCGGCATGGCCATGCGTGGCGCCGAGCTGCCCTTCTGGTGTGGCTTTGGGGAGGCCAAGAAGTTGGGCATCTTCCCCCGCAAAGGCTCAAAGTCCGTCCGCATCCTGCGGCCGCAGCTGCACTCCAGCGAGAAGGAGGCGTCTAATGGCGAGAAGGTGCTCCACAGCTGGGCTAGTTACCGGCCAGTGCCGGTATTCAATGCCTGCGATCTCGAGGGCGATGGCTTGGCTGGCTTGATCGCCGCACGGATGCCATCCCCAAAGAGGCGAGCCACAGAAGCCCGGCCAGAGATTGAGCCGATCGCCCGCGCCGAGCACGTTCTCTCTGCTTGGCCAGTGCCAGCCAGCTGGGGCGGTGAGCGGGCCTTTTATTCCACCAGCTCCGATCGCATCCAGCTGCCGCTGCGCGAGAGCTTCCACGGGGCCGCAGCTCTCTATGCCACCTGGGGCCACGAGGCCATTCATTCCACCGGCCACGAGTCGCGGCTTAAGCGGGATCAATCCGGCTCCTTTGGCTCCAGCCGCTATGCCCGAGAAGAGCTTGTGGCCGAGCTGGGCAGCGTTCTGCTGGGGCAGCGGCTGCAGATCGGCTGTGAGCTCTCTAATCACGCCGCCTATCTCCACAGCTGGATATCAGTGCTGCGCCAATCCCCCAAGGTGTTGCTGCAGGTGATCAGCGCAGCCCGGCAGGCGGTGGATCTGATCTGCCCGGAGCCAGAAGCTCCAGCCGGCTAGGCCGGTTTCATGGGGCCTCTGGCCCCTTCCCCTACTGGGCACTCATGCGTGGCTGATACCAGATGCCTGAAATGCAAGTGCTTTTTCTTGCCTGGCCGGAGCACCGCATCCCTTGAGGTGTTCTCACCGCGCCCCTACTGCGTAGAGGCAGCACTCAGCCCCCCCTTGCTTGGTTGATCCTGGCCGTAGCAACCAGCAGGCGGAAAGAACCAGCACCTTTGGGGTTGGTCACTGCTGGTAATTGGTCGAGCACCCCTTGCAGGTTGCCCTCACTTGCTCGCAGACGGAAAGGGCTACGCAAGTGGCTACGCCACCCTTGCCTGCTGCTGCGCCGTGGGGCGTCACCTGGGGGTTCCTCGCCAAAATTCCCATGGCAGCTCCACAAGGCCCCGTCTGCAATATCCGCCTGCTAATCGTCCATCGCTATGCGCCCGGTATCAAAAAGAGTGGCGCTGTGCCCTGCACCGTTGAGCACTTCGGGAGGCGCGGTAAGCCGGTCAAGAAGATGCGGTTAATTCCTGCTGAAAAAGCATTTGCCTTTGCCCGCAAGTTCCAGGGCCTACCCGGCGTCACCGTCTCAGTCTGCTGAGCCCATCAGGGGGGCCATCGGCCCCCTTTTATTGGGGTGCTGGCTTGGTGGCAGGAATAGCGGGCAGGGGAGCAAAAGAGAGCAGGAAACACTCCAGAGCAGCGGCCTTTCTTGCTCTACCCGCTTCCGCCTGGTCGGGGTTCCGCGGCATTTGCAGCCGCTGAATAAACCGTGCAAACCGTGCACATAAACCGTGCAAGCCGTGCAAATCACGGACAGACCTATTGGACAACAGCGAGTCAGGGGGGTTGCGTCCCTTGGAGTGGTGTAAATCCCGAGGCCTGTGATCTGATCGGAGATCAGTGATCAGGCAGCTGCAGCAATTGCAGCTGTTGGTTGATCTTGGAGCTGATCGCTGGTCTTGTCCAGCTTGGCCATCGACAGTTCCGAGAAGACACGGCGTCCATCAAGCTGCCACTCCTCCTGCTGCTCCAGCAGCAGCGCTCCCACCAGGCGGGTGATCGCGGCGTCGTTGGGGAAGATGCCGACGACGCGGGTGCGGCGTTTGATCTCCTTGTTGAGTCGCTCCAGCGGGTTGGTGCTCCAGATCTTGCGCCAGTGCTCAGGTGGGAAGCTGCGGAAGGCGAGGACGTCCTCCCTGGCCTGCTCCATCAGGGCCGCAGCGGCCGGGAAGTTCTCGGTGAGCATCGTGATCACCTGATCCCACTGCTGCTCCACGGCCTGGGCATCGGCCTGCACGAACACCGAGCGCAGGGCGGCGGCCACCATGTCCTGGCTGCCTTTCGGCACCTTGGCCAGCAGGTTGCGGGCAAAGTGCACGCGGCAGCGCTGCCAGCTGCAGCCCTGGCAGCAGCGCGCAATGGCCTTCTTGAGGCCGGCGTGGGCGTCGCTTATCACCAGCTGCACGCCCGAGAGGCCCCGTTCCCGCAGGCGCCGCAGGAAGGCGGTCCAGAAGGTCTCGTCCTCGCTGTCGCCCACCTCGATGCCGAGCACCTCCCGCTGGCCCGTGGCGGTGATGCCGACCGCCACGATCACGGCCCTGGAGATCACCTGCTTGCGGGCCTGGTCACGCCCGTGCAGGTACGTCGCATCGAGGTACAGGTACGGGTACCGGCTGAACTCCAGGGGCCGGTTCAGGAAGGCCTGCACCTGGGTGTCGAGGCCCTGGCAGATGCGGCTCACCTCCGATTTGGAGATGCCGCTCTCACAGCCCAGCGCCACCACCAGCTCGTCCACTTTGCGGGTAGAGACGCCGGAGACATAGGCCTCCATCACCACCGCCCATAGGGCCCGGTCCACCCGACGGCGGGGCTCCAGCAGCGAGGGGAAGAAGCTGCCCGTGCGGAAGCGTGGGATGCGCAGCTGGATGTCACCGGCCGGAGTAGCCAGCAGGCGATCACGGTTGCCGTTGCGGTGGCCCCGGCGCTGGTCAGTGCGCTGGTGACGATCGGCACCAAGGGCAGCAGCGGCCTCGGCCTCGATCAGGGCCTGCAGCCCCTGGCGCACCAGTTCGGGGATCAGCTCGCCGGCGGTGCCGCTGCCAAGCAGCTGCGCCAGTTCCGTGGCGGCAGAATCGGAGATGGGCATGGTCTGGTCTCGGGAAGGTGGTAGTGCTCCGACCAGAGTCACAGACCAGCCCACCCATTCCCCCGCAAGGGCTCTGAGCAACGGACCGTCAGCACCGGCTACGCCGGTGCTGAGCCCAGGGATTTACACCACTCGGCGGGACGCCCCCGTCAGGGGATTCCACCGCTCCCGCCTGCTCGGGTTCCATTGCCCCTTCTGCCCGCTTGTCAGCTGGAAGTAGAGCAGCGGGCTGCCTGCTCCAGCCGCTCGCTCCCGCTCGGGCATTCCGCAAAGGCCCATGCCCGCTGCCGCACCACTAGGTGCGCTGAGCAAAAGCTTCCATTCAGCACCTCAGCTGGGTGGAGGGGTGCCATCGGCTCTGCAAAACCGCTCTCCAGTTTTCCCCGCTTCTCGGGGTGTCAGGTGCGCGTTCTTTGCATCACAGCGATGTTCCCGCTCTCCACCACCATGCAGTCCCTCATTGATGCATGGGAAGAAGCACAAGCTTCCGGTCAATGGCAGGAGCCACAGCCCGAGCCCGCCTATCCAGCCGCCTGGTGGCTAATCCAGCTGGAAGAAGAGCCCCAAGAGCTTGAGCCTCCCCTGCGCTGGTCCGTCTAGCCGGCCAGCCGGCGGTCTTGGAGGCCGCCGGTTAATCCATTGGCATCCAACAAAAAACCCCAAGGCAATACCTAGGGGTCAGAAAATAAAAGGTCTGCAGAAGCTCAGAAGCAGAAGGGCAGGAACTGGGTACGGCAGGCGGCATAGCCATCCACTAGGGCGCCTAGGCCAATTTGATGGGCAATACCAAAGCCGGTGAGGCCTTCCACCACGATGCCGGTGACGATGCCAACCATGGCTGCGCGGCCGTTAAACAGTTCAACTTGCTTGAGCTGCTCCATGAGGGTCAGCTGTTCCGCGCTGTTATCAAGCGCTGGGTCGTTAGAAGGAGTGTTGGTCATGGCTTGTGGTGGCGGAGCAACTTATTGGAAGATGAATAAACGAGAGCTGCAAGCTCAATCGGCAAGATCTGGCTGGTTGAGAGCACCAACAATCCAGGCACCGATAAGAACGATGGTGATTGCGGAAATCATCCAACCCTCTTGGCTAGATCAGTCGGACGACTCAGCACGTAGATGGTCATTGCAGAGAGCACGGCAGTGATCAGAGCAACGACTGAAATTGCAACGGTGTAGTCAGTTTCCATGACGCTCAACCCAAACCAATTTGGGAAAGGATGCCCTGACCTGTCAGGAGCTCGGTGCCAAGACCGATCACAAAGCCGAGCATGGCCATACGGCCGTTCCAGGTCTCAGCGAAAGCAACGAAACCAAAGCGGGTGGTGGAATCAGCCATGTGTGTTACGGATTGTTACTGCCAATGTAACAGGGTGTGAATGGTTGTGGCAAGGGGGTGAGGGTTGTGCACCTGACCTGGCTTCCTTGAAGGGCCGCCGGACCTGCGTCCCCCGCCTCAGAAAGGGGACAAGCGGTTACGACCGAGCTGAATCCTGAGGTGCAAGGGGATCTGGAAGCCCCTGGGTGATCGCCAGGGCTCGTTTGTAGATGGCACTTGAGGTTGCCCCTGCCGCCTCCATGGCGATCCGCATGTTCTGCCAGTAATCCAGTGTTTTGGCTTGGGTCATTGGAGCTGATGGGGCGTCAGGCGCAAACCGCGGCCCTGCCGCGGCGGCGGCCCAGCGGTTCGATCCATTCGTTGAGCACAAGCTTGTGCTGGACAAGACGACTCGGCAGGCGGCAGCCGAGGTTGATCTGTCCCTCATCTACTAAGCGCCCCAGCCGTAGCGCCAGGGCTTCCTCGTGGCGGGCAAAGGCGCCTTGATGGGAGGCAACCCAGGAGATCTCATGCTCCGTGATCACACCACTAGAGATGGACTCTAGAAAGACTTCCCCGACTGTCATGAGAGCCATGTAACAACTTCGTTACATGCTGTCGCGCCCGGCTTCGCTGTGTGGCTCGAGCGGGCTCGGGGGACTGGCTGGGGCAGGCGACTGGCTAGAGCACGCCAGTCCTTGCAGAAGCGTTTGGGCTTAGTAATTGGAGGCTTGATCGACCTCTTGCGGCTCCGCTGTGTTGTGGTGCTCCATCCAGGCGTTTTGCAGGTCAGATCTGGTGAGCCGATAGCCCAGCTGGCGGGCGGTGCGCAGGAGCTCCTGGCGACTACGGCACTGGCTGAGGGTCTGCTGGAGCGCCGGGCTGCTTTCTGCATCAGCCACCAACCGCTCCAGATCAGACCAGCTCATCTACTCAAAACAGAGATGAGCTCAAGCTCGCGTGAACTGGTGCCTACTGCCAGGTTCCCTGTGGCACATTGCGGTGCATTGATGCCTTGGTGCAGCGTTGCGATCGCTGGACCGATCTGCGGAGAGCACAACAAGCCAGTAGCAAGGCCTCAGGTCACAGCCTTGAGGGCTGCCACCTCTGCTTTGAGACCCAGCAGCTCATCTAAAAGCGCGCTCACGAGCTTGTCGATATAGCCCTTATTGGTCAGGTCACTGGCCGCAACCGGCGGGCTAGCTGCTGCAGGACAAGAGCCAAAGGTCACCTGGCCGCTGCTGTTCTCAATTCGCCAGGCCGATCTAGCTGACGGCAGCTGGCAGCGAAAGAAGGTCCCGTCGTAGTACAGGTAAACGTCCCGGCCATTGAAGGTTGAAACACCGCCGCTATTGGCAAAGCGCAGCGGGCCGTTCATCACATCGCCAGCCTTATTGACGTAGGTGGTTGCCATCGCAGCGCTGAGCACGCCATCGGCCGTCATGCTCAACCCAGCACCCACCTTGATGCCGCCCAACAACGAAGTTGTCGCGATGGGCAGGACGTAAAGGGAGGAGGGCACAAACACCTTGGCGTCAGTGCCCAACCTGGCGCTGTTGCCGGCATCAGCCGACACAGCGCTCGGGCCAGCAGGGCCCTGCAGGTTGGCAGCAAGCGACCAGCTCGCCACTTAGCTCAACGTGTACACATTGCCGCTGTCCTTATCCAGGTACAGGTCACCTGGAATAGAGCCAGGGATATCTTCCGCAGGAGCGCCGCTGCCGTTGAACCAGCCCGTACCGCGCATGCCCTGGACGCCGGCTGGTCCTTCCACGCCTTGAGCTCCAGCAGGGCCTATTTCTCCTTGAATGCCAGCAACGCCTGCAGGGCCCTCAATTCCCTGGGGTCCCTGGATCGAGCCGCCAGTCACCCAGGTGCTGGTGGCGAGGTCCCACACCTGAAAGGAGTCATCGGCCTGCACGATGTAGGCATCGCCCTGGGCTGCATCAGCTGGCAGCTCCGTTTCTGTTGCCACCTGGCCCTTAAAGGTGATGCCCAAACCCGCAGCACCCTGGATGCCCTGCTGGCCTTGAACACCATCAGGACCAATCGGACCCTGGATACCAGCCTCACCTTGTGGTCCTTGGACGCCTTGGGCGCCATCAGCGCCAGCAAGGCCCTGCACGCCTTGGGCGCCCTGAATGCCTTGCTCACCCTGCGGACCTTTAAGAGAGCCGCCTGCTACCCAAGCCATGGTCAAACGGGCCAGCAGCCCGGTGTGTCAACAGCAGCTATTGCCGTATCGCACCAGCAGGGACGCTGAGCAAGCTGACTGGACTAGAGCGACCCGTAGGGGATCTTGCGCATGGCGCGCACGGGCGAAATAAACACCTTGGGCATCCAAGAGAACAAACCACTATCCATACTCAACACATAGCAATCGCGCGTATCCCTCTCTGATGATGTCCAGTGAATAAGTGGTATAAATGCTTCCGCGCCGCCCCACTGAAAGGCAGGGTTTAAGCACTGGGCTGGCACGTATGGGGGGAATAGGTAGTCACGCCTTGGCACTGCATATGGGTTGATCCCATCTCCATAGGCTGGATCAGCCACGTTCGGCGTAGCGGTTGGCTTGAGATGGAAGTAGGCAATCTCCAGCTCGTAGTGCGCTGGCATGTACCAGTCGTCGTAGCCGTTGATATTTAATGCCGCACACCACTGGGCAGCAGGGTGAACACCATTTTGGATCATCCACTCGGTGTTCGCCCAGCCGTCATGCCTGCTGCCGCAACCACCGCTTGGCCCATAGTCCCTATAGGTCGGGTTATAAGCCTGCGGATACACCTCGGGCGTGCCGGTATTAGAGCCGCCGGTAGCACCCGCATCACGCGGCGCGACGATTAGGTAATGGGTGGGGTTGCCATCTGCCGTATGGCTAATCAAGCCAGCAAAGTAGCCGCCGCCAATCGGTGCGCCCACCTCTGGAATAACAGGAGCAAGCGGCTCAATGCCAAGCGGCACCCAAGTCCCCTGATTTGCCATATAGGCATGGGGAACGCCAGCAAGCACCTGGAAATCACTTGTAGCTGCAGGGCCTTGTGGCCCCGCTGCACCAGTAGGCCCCATGACGCCTTGCACTCCTGCTGGACCGGGATTTCCTGCAAGGCCTTGCGGTCCCTGGGGACCCTTAGCGCCTTGGCTGCCTTGGACGCCGGGCGCTCCTTGAGGGCCCTGGGGACCTTGAGGGCCAAGGGGCCCTTGATCTCCTTGCGGGCCAGCAGGGCCGGCAGCACCAGGCTCGCCTACTGCCCCTGCTGCCCCAGGTGCTCCAGCAGGGCCTGGTGCTCCTGCCGCTCCTTGTGCGCCAGCAGCACCAGCTGGGCCGGCAAGGTTGAGCGCTTCTAGCCAGCTCATTGACCCGCGCCAGAGGTGGTGTCGTCTTGGCTTATGGCTGAATCAAGGGAGCGGGCCTCAAGGTTTGGATCCAGCTCAGCCATGGCAGTAGCGGGCGCAGAAGCCACTGCCAAAACAGCAAGGTTTCCCCAGCGACCTTCTGCTGCTAGGTAGTACTGCGGGACACCTGCATCAACGCGGAACTCGGTATTACAGGCAGCGCCAGCTGGTCCTGCTTCTCCAGTAAGGCCAGGCTCGCCAGGGGGTCCAGCGACGCCGGGGGGTCCATCAAGGCCAGCAGGGCCAGGTTCTCCAGGGGGACCATCTATGCCAGTAGGACCCACATCACCAGCTAGGCCAGCCACACCTGCAGAACCACTTTCACCAGACGGGCCCGCTGGTCCAGCAGGACCCTGCGGACCTGCAGGGCCCACTTCACCTGCAGGACCATTTTCTCCAGCCGGGCCAGCAGCACCTGGTTCTCCGCTTGCTCCAGCAGCACCTGCAGGACCTGTTGGACCAACAAGGTTCAAGCTCTGGTTCCAGGGCATCAATCAGCTGCAACGTTGCCGCGCGCACCCCTTGGTGCGAATTTGCGTAGCGCACCTCGCGGTGCGACCTACTCGCTATTGCCGATCAACCCTCCAGCACATAAAAGTTGCCGCTGAGGTTGTCCAGGTAGTAGTCACCGGGGTTAGCACCACTGATCGTCAGCGGCGGTGGTCCAGCACCGTTAAACCACTGAGTGCCGCCGTTACCGCCCGGCGGCATGGCCCAGGTGCCATCAGCGCAAAGGAACAAGGCGCTTGAGCCATCGCTGGGCGGCACACCACCAGCACTGCTGCCGCCACTCCATGGCGTCAGTCTCCACTGCTGGGTTGTGCTGCCGTCGTAAGCAGCGCCACTTAGGCCAGCACCAGGAATCAACGGCAGCACAGAGCCAGGGGCTGGATTTGGACCAGGACCTGGTGCTGGTGGTTCCGGTGACCAAATCGGACAGCCCGCCAAGCTCACCAGCAGCGTTGCCGTAACACCGCTGCTGGTGAGCTCTGTTGTGATCGTGTAGTCGCTGCGGCTGGCGTAGCCGTGCTGGAGCCGGCCATTGCCATCGCCGCCAACCGGCCAGGGCAGGGTTTCGCTCACCCCATCGCCCCAATCAACCGTCACCGCATTGGGAGGCGTGGTGCGTGGGTTGAGTAGCAGCTCAATCGGGATCAGCCCGCCCGACTCCGCCCCAGCAGGCTGCCAGCTCAGTTCCAGATCAGCCGCCGGGATAGGCGCACGGCCAAACCCCAGCTGCTCCCAGCGCTGCACCTCATTGGACGGCACCCACACCGCCTCACCAGGACAGCCAGCAGGTGGCAGCAGGCGGATCAGCTGCGCGCTGATGCCACCACTGCTGATCGCAACGCTGGTGCGCATGGCAATGGTCATCTGCTGATCCTCGTTAAATCAGGGGGGCATCCAGCAGCAGATCACTCAGCGGCTGCTCGGGTTGCTGCGCCAGTGCCGTGGCCTGCTCCACCAGCTCTGCCTTGGTTTGGCTGCCATCAAGCTCGACGCCATAAACGCTGGAGCAGTGCTCAAGGATCTGCGCCTTGGTCATGGCCTGAAAATCAGGCGCTGCTGCTGGCGCAGGGGCTGCATCTGGCTTGGGCTCAGCTGCTGGTTCGGCTGCTGTTTCGGGCTCTGGTTCCCAGTCCGCTTCTGGCACTGCTGCTGGTTCAACTGCAAGCAGTGGCTGAGCAACTTCCTCTGGCTCCAGGGCGATCAGATCGGTTGGGACGACGCCAGGCAGCAGCTCTTCTGGTGTCGCACCGGTAGGTGCGTCTGACAGATCAGCACCGGTAGGTGCGTCTGGCGGATCAGCACCGGTAGGTGCGTCTGGCGGATCAGCACCGTTAGTAGGTGCATCTGGTAGATCTGATCTAGCTTCTTGCAGCTGCCAGCCCAGGCTTTGCCAGCCGCCTAGGTGCACCGGCCAGATGTAGCGGTGCTCTGCTCCAGCACTGATCCGCACCATTCCCTCAGGAATGGCTGGATCACTTAGGTCATGGCGAACAAGAGTCGTCATGGCACTCAGGCGGGGATGGTGGCGGTCAGTCCCACGTGCATCCCCTCTGGGGTCTCGGGGCTCACCTCTGCTTTGGCAAAGCAGACCGCCGGCAGGTCCACATCGGCTAAATCAGCAGCATTGAGCTGGATGTCACGTCCACTGATGAACGCCTCCACCCGCCCGCCTTCTGCTGGCAGCGCCACGGTGGCTGCAACCACCCAGCTACCAGTTGTGCCATCACGCAGCACAGGCGCAAAGGACACCTGAATCTCAACTGCAGCAGCAGAGCCTGGGTTACTTGCTACTACTGAGAAGCGTGACGCCGCATCGAGCTTGGTTGTAAGCAGCACCTCTTCTCCAGAGAGGAAGGTGCGCTCCAAGTTGCGTATGGCGCTGCGGTTGGTCCAGCCCACCAGGGTGGTCTCCGCATCAAGCAAGGGATTGCCGTTCATGGCTCAATTAGCAGGTGTGATGTTGAAGAGGCGACCAGCAGCGCGGCTTTGCAGCACGGCAAATCCCACATACCAATCGACGCGGGTGCGAAACACCGGGGCATCAGGAACCTCGCCCAGGTCCCGCACCGAAATGCCATAGCGACCCTGGAAGGGGCCCTGCAAACCGGTGACGCCTTGATCACCAAAGGTGCAGCAGTAAATCGAGCTGGTGCCGCCCGCCTCGTCGTAACCCATCACCTCAATGCCCTGGGCATCGCGGTCAACCGTGACCAGCTCGCAGTCCTGGTAGCGGTGCACCGTCATCCCAAAGGAGTTGGTACTGGTCTGATAAACACCACCGCCAATGGAGGCGCGAGCCATGGCATTGAGCTGACGGCGCATTGCCTTGCTCATCACCAGCACCTTGCTGCCGCCATAGGCATTCACCGAATCGATCAACTCATCGAGGCGATCAAAATCAAGCGGTGCACCAGGAGCAGTGCTGCTGCCACCGCTGCCGCCACCACTGCCGGCGTTGTCGATTGCCATCGCATCGCCTGGCTGCAGACGCTTACTGAGGCCGTCAAATGCCCTGGGGTTGGCGCTGCTATCGCCATTGATCACCGTTGCCTCCAAGGTCAGCCGCATGGAGCGCACCTTCATCTCGATCTGGCTGGCACGGGCCTCAGGGCCCATCAGATCAACGATCGAGCGATCCACATCCACGTCACCACCAAATAGGTGCACCGCTTCTGCGCGCTGGTCCACCACGCCATAGCTCTGGGTGTAGCCCTCGTTGACAGCGCGAAAGCCAACAGATGGCAGCTCCTGTTCAGCGGAATAGAACAGGCCGCTGCCGGCAATATTCATGAACGGCAGCTGGGCGAGCAGTTCGCCCTCTGAAAACGTCTTGAGCACAGCTAGATGCTCAAGACGGTTTTCGTATTTGGCTGCCTCGATCAAGGTGAGGCCCATGGCATAGGGGGCAGCGCCCCGGGGAGGTCAGGGGCTATTGCCGAGGGCCCATCTGGGCCGAGAAGCTACCGCTAGGGTCAAAGTCCGTGGCGGCCAGGTTTGCTGATGGGAGCCATCACCTTGGCTGAGCTGCCGGCGCTACCAGGCACTGCGCAATTGGAGCTGGCGATGGCCCTCTGGCAAAGCTTGGCAAGCTCTTAACATGAGCCTCGCTGGGCAAGGGCATCGGCAGCATCCAAAAGAGGCCTTGAGCTGGGCACAATGGGTGCATGAGCCTTTCCTTTGCACAGCCCCAACTGGAGGCCATCACTGCTGCCTGTAGACGCCACCACGTGGCAAGGCTGCATGCCTTTGGCTCGGTGCTGCGAGCGGACTACAGGCCTGGTGAAAGTGACATCGATTTGCTTGTCGAGTTCCAGCCGCTCGATGCTTCCAGTCTCTATAAGGCTTACTTCGCTCTGCTGAACGATCTACGGCAGGATCTCGCTGCTCGCGTTGACTTGGTGATGTCTGATGCGGTGCGTAACCCCTACATCAAGCAAACGATAGAAGCAAGCAAGCAAGAGATCTATGCAGCGTGATTCCAGTGCCTACCTCAACGACATTTTGGAAGCCGCGTCAGCAATCCAAGATGCGATTGCGGGCATCGATGAAAGCACCTACAGCGCCACGCGCCTGATCCGTTCATCTGTCGAGCGTGAATTCATTATCATCGGTGAAGCACTCAAAGTGATTGCCCAGCGTGATCCCCAGCTATTTGCTGCAATCCCTGAGGGAAGGCAGATCATCGACTTCCGCAATCTTCTGGCCCACGAATATCTCAAAGTGAGCGACCGTGTGGTCTTGGGTGCGATCCAGACTGATTTGCCTGTGCTCGTACAGCTTGCAACCAGCTGATCAGACCGCTTGATTGAGATAACGGCTAAGTCGAGCCCACCAGCACAAAGATCGTTTAGCAGCGGCTCGCTACCAATGTCACCCGCCCCTGTGAGCGCGGCCAGGTGCTCGAGCCGGTTCTCGTCTTTGGCTGCCTCGATCAGGGTGAGGCCCATGGCACAGGGGGCAGCAGCCCCAGGGAGGTCAGGGGCTATTGCCGAGCCAGTGCCGCTACGGTTGAGCTAACAGAAGCCCGAATTCTCATGGGGGCCAGCACGCTGGATGAGCTGCTGCAATTGCCAGGACCTGAGCGGGTCCAACTGGCTATGGCGCTTTGGCACAGCCTGGAGACCACCGAACAGGAGCAAGCACTCACAGTTGATGCTGGGCTAGCCACTGAACTTGAGCGGCGCTGGGCCGAGCATCAGCAGCACCCAGAGCGCGCCGTTAGCTGGGATGTCGTTCGTCAGGACTTGGGTCTGGCATGAACATGTCGCTCAGGTTCCTACCTGAGGCACGGCAGGACGTCATCGACAGCCGTGATTGGTACGAGCAACAACAGGAGGGTCTTGGTACATTGTTTTCCGTGGCATTGGTTGATGCCGTTGAGCGAATCCAAGCTCACCCATTTCGCTACCCGGAAGTGCAGGGGCCAATTCGGCGCGTGATTCTGCAGCGCTTTCCCTACGCGATCTACTTCCGAAAGGAAGCCACAGAAATCATTGTCCTGGCGGTCCATGGACGCCAAGATCCCAAGCGTTGGCAGGAACGGGGCTAAACCATCCAAGCAGAAGCCAATGGATCAGCTGCTGGCCTCTTGGATAGCGGCGCCGGCCTCTAGGCAATCAAGCATCGCCTTAAAGCTCGCGCGCCTCCTAAAAGCTGACAACCTGCAGCCCACTCGTCCAACTTCTAGTACACGAAATTAGGTCTAGCGGGCTGGTCTGGCACGGCAACAGCAAAGGACTGTTCTGCTGCCATGACAACAACCTCTCCTGCCGCCCAGGCACCGTTCACAGCTGAACGCTGGCAGCAGTTCTGGAATGCCTGGAAGGCAGAGCCCCAGCAACTCGAGGGGATTGAGCAGTTGCGGCTCGCCGTCATCAGCGCTGATCCAGCGATCCTCACCGAGGCCGCACCCTGGCGGCAGACCTTCTCATCGGCACCCTCGGCTCCAGAGACATCAGGCAATGCCAATCCCCTGACGGTGGCCTGGGAGAACCAGAACGACAATGCCTCAGGCACCGGCTACCGCGAGTGCTTCTCCAGTAGCTGCGCCATGCTCGCCCGCTTCTGGGGCAAGGTCAGTTCTGACGATGAGTACAACGTCATCCGTGCCAAATACGGCGACAGCACAAGTGCAGAGGCCCAACTCTCAGCGCTGCGCTCACTGGGGCTGACGGCCAACTTCGCGACCAACGGTGATCGAGCAGCTTTGGAGCAGCAGATCAACCTGGGACGGCCAGTTGCCGTGGGCTGGCTGCATCACGGTTCTGTATCTGCTCCATCAGGCGGTGGCCATTGGAGTGTGGTGATCGGTTTCACCGAGGCGGTCGCCATTCACAACGACCCAAACGGAGAAGCTGATCTAGTGGCAGGTGGTTACACCGCCAATACCAACGGAGCAGGCCAGCACTACAGCTGGAAGAACTGGCAGCCCCGCTGGGAAGCCGATGGCAATTGCACCGGCTGGCTGCTCACCTGCCAGCCGTAAGCAGAGAGAGGACAGAGCCAGCGAGCAGGTCCATGAGCGATGAGCTGCCGCCCTTGCTGCCACCTGCCCAGCAGGGCAGTAAGCCCCCCTTTGATCGTGAGCGCTTTGTCTTTAAGACCCTGGCGGTAGTGATCTGCACCCAGCTTTTGATCTATTCACTTGCTGCTGGGGTCTGCGGTCAACGTGCCTTGGCGGGCCGGCCAGTTGGTCAGGTATGCCCCGGCACGCTTGAGAAACTACAGATGGGTTTTGATTCCACCCTCAACCTGCTGCTGGCACTACTGGGAGGTGCAGCGCTGACGAGGGTTGGCAGGCCGCCTGCTAGCTGAACTCCTCTGCGCCTTGGACAGGGAGGAGCAAGCAGTAGCAGAGCTAATCAGCCCACCAGCTGGAGGTGCCGGCTACTGAACAGCTCCCCGGTGCAGTTCACCGGCAATAACGCAGAGCGGCCAACCCGGTACCAGGCATCTACCAAAGCAGCACTGGAGCGGGGGTAGAGCTCTCCAGCCAAGATCCAGAGCTCGTCATGCAGTACCTGCGTCTGGTCTGGTGTGCCTACGTACCAAGGCGACTCAGGGTCCTGCGACAGCTCCTCATGGAGCAGCAGGAGTCCCTCAAGTACGCAGTTAGCGAGCTCAGGCGTCATCGGCTTTGCTGGCCCCACCTTGCGGTGCAGCTACCCAAGAATGTCCATCCACGCACACCAAGGTGCGCCAGATCAAGCACTGGCACCCAGAGGATTGCGTTGCAGGGCGATGCAAAGCGGGGGGCAAGGCAGTGGCGTTAGGGGACTAGCCCAGCAGCGCTCAAAGGAATGGAGCTAGCGCTAGAGAACACAGCAGTGCTGCGGTCGCCGGCGGCTGCCGTGAACTTGCCACAGCTGAGCTGTGGCTGACGTCAGACAGCCGCCGCCGCCCTCGGTTGGCCTGTGTTGGGGCAATTAGGCGCGGCATTTCTCCCGCGGCTGCGGTGGCTGGTGGCCCTCTGCCAATTGCTGGCTGGAGTGAGCCCCCAGCCTTCCTCGCGCGGCTGCGCGGGCACTAGTCAATTTTGATCAAATCTGATGGCCTTAATTCTTAGTAAGGCGAGGCCGCTGCGCATGGGCTTGCTTTGTGCAGAT
>NZ_JAGQCO010000017.1:0-49242 GCF_024346235.1 Cyanobium sp. BA5m-21 | reverse complement strand
TGGGCAGGGTCGGTTGCGTGGTTCTGGGGCAGCGGATGAGTAGGCGGTGGGGCGGCTGGGGCAGGGCGTGGCCGATGCGATCGGCTGCGGCGAAGCGACCTGAGCCACCATCCAGAACCACCACCAGATCGCTACCAGGGCCAGACGTGGGAACCGGGAAAACAAGCGGAACAAGCCAGGGCCAGGCCAGCCATAGCCCTGCAGCCGAAGTTCCAAGCAAAAGGACAACCAGCACTTGGCGACGCTTCTGGCCAAAAAGCACTACCGGCAAGCCCGCTGCACCACCGTTCGCACAGCCTCGGCATAGCCCGCCATCTGCTCAGTGGTGATGGTGGGATGCACGAGGAACATCAGGCTGGTATCGCCGAGCTCGCGGGCAACGGGCAGGCGCTCGGCTGGGGATAGGCCTGCATCCTGGAAGCACTTCTCCAGATAGATCTCGCTGCAGCTGCCGGAGAGGGCTGGATAACCAAGGGCAGCGATTTCGGAAAGGATGCGATCACGACTCCAGCCATCGGCGAGGGCATCAGGTTTCACGAAGGCATAGAACTTGTACCAAGCATGGGTGAGCCCCTCAGGAGGAAGAGGCACACGCACGGCGGACAGGTCATGCAAAGCCTCGGCCAGCTGCAGCGCGTTGCGGGTGCGAGCTGCAGTCCACTCCGGCAGGCGCTGGAGCTGGATGCGGCCGATGGCGCTCTGAAGTTCGGTGAGGCGGAAGTTGGAGCCGAAGCGCTCATGCAGCCAGCGAAAACCAGGCGGGTGCTCGCGGCCGAACACAGCCTGGTGGGTTTTGCCGTGGTCCTTGAAGGCCCACATGGCATCCCAGAGATCGTCGCGGGAGGTGGTGACCATGCCGCCTTCGCCGGCGGTGGTGAGGATCTTGTCTTGGCAGAAGCTCCAGGCGGCCACATCGCCAAAACTGCCCACGGATTGGCCATTGATCCGGGCACCATGGGCCTGGGCGCAGTCTTCGATCACGGCGATGCCGTGGGCGCGGGCCAGATCACAGATCGCGGACATGTCGGCCGGCCAGCCGCCCAGGTGCACCACCGAGATGGCCTTGGTGCGGGGGGTGATCAGGGGAGCAATGGTGGCTGCGGTGATGGCGCCGGAATCGGGATCCACATCAGCGAACACGGGCTTGGCTCCCAGCAGCACAGCGCTGGAGGCGGTGGCAATAAATGTGCGAGGGGTGGTGATCACTTCATCACCCTGCCCCCGGTTTCAGGAAAGTTGTCACCCCTCTGATCAGTACATCCGGGGGCTTGAGGACATGACTAATGCGTCGATACAGCGAGGCCGTCAAGGCTGATGTGAGGAGGCGGATGAGCCCGCCGCACAGGCAGAGCGTGGCCCGGATCTCAGAAGAGCTGGGCATTCACCTCGCCACCCTCTACAACTGGAGAAAGGCCTGGCGGTTGCAGGGAGAGGTGGTGCCGTCATCCGAGAAGGAACCAGAGGGCTGGAGCGCTGCTGACAAGTTCACGGTTGTACTGGAGAGCTCTGGCCTCAACGCCACCGAGCTCAGCGCCTACTGCCGCGAGCGGGGCCTGTTCCCGGAGCAGGTAAGCCGTTGGCGGCAGGCGGCCCAGGATGCCAACGCCAAGCCGGTGCTGACGATGGCCGAACAGAAGGAGCTTGAGAAGCTCCGCGCCCAGGACCAGCGGGAGATCAAAGCCCTCAGAAAGGAGTTGCAGCGCAAGGAGAAGGCCATGGCGGAAATGGCGGCTTTGCTGGTGCTGCAAAAAAAGTGGGATGCCTTCTGTTCGGAGGACGAGGAAGGCTGACCAGCGCCGTGCACCGGCGGAAGGTGATCGAGTTAATCGGCGAGGCCAATGCTGCGGGCGCCGGCCTGTTGAGGGCCTGCGGTGTGATCGGCATTTGCCTGCGCACCCTCAAACGCTGGCGGAAGGCCTTCCTGGGTGATGGGGACGGCGTGGATCGCCGTAAAGGCAGTGCTCGCCTGGTAGGTCACCGGCTGAGCGAGGAAGAGCGCCAGCGGATCCTGTTGACCTGCAACCAGCCGGAGTACGCCGCACTGCCGCCAGGGCAGATCGTGCCGGCACTGGTCGATCAGAAACTTTTTATTGGCTCAGAGAGCAGCTTCTATCGGGTGCTGCACCAGGCGGGTCAGTGCAACCGCCGGGGGAGGGCCAGGCTGCCTCAGGAACCGCGCTCGGTGCCGCGCCTGCGGGCGGATTGTCCCGTGTCAATCAGGTTGGTCTGGATCTTGAGGTTATCGAGCAGGAAATCAGCCGGGTAGCTGTTGTTGGCCTGGATGCCGCCCACCTTGGCCGCCGCCAGCACCACCACCGTGGGTTGGTGCTGCTCGAACCAGCGCTGCACGGCTGGGCCGTCTTCCAGATCCAGCTCGGCGCGGCTGGCCGTGAGCAGGTTGCTGTAGCTCGCCCCCTGCAGCGCCCGGCAGATGGCGCTGCCCGCCATGCCGCGATGGCCGGCCACGAAGATGGAGTCGTCGGGGGTGATCATGCAATCCATCAGCTGATGCCTCCTGCTTGGTCCACAAGTGGACTAAGTTGGTTTCCGATGGATCCGCACCCCATGGCTGAGCGTGTTGTGAATGTGCATGAGGCCAAAACCCACTTTTCTCGCTTAATCGATGCCGCCCACGCCGGCGAAACAATCCTTGTGGCCAAAGGAGGCAAGCCCTGGGCGCGCTTGGTGCCTCTCGACCAGCCTCGCCCGCGCCGCCAGGCCGGAGTCCTGGCTGGCAGCATCACGCTGCCAGCACCGGAGCTGCTGCTGGAACCTCTGCCGGAGGAGGAGCTTGCTGCCTTCGAGCAGCCTCTCTTCTGACCTTGCCCGTGATGACGCAGCTGTTGCTCGACACCCATGCTCTCCTGTGGTGGCTGGCTGAGCCGGGTCGTCTCTCCCCTGCCGTACACGCCGCCATCAGCGATCCCGCCAATGCGGTCTATGTGAGCGCCGCCTCCGGTTGGGAGATCGCCACCAAGGTGCGCCTGGGCAAGCTGCCAGCGGCCAGGGAATTGCTCGATGATCTGCCCGGGTTGCTTGCAGCCCAAGGGTTTCAGCTGTTGCCGATCACCCTGCAACAGGGCCTGCATGCTGGCAGCTACCCCATGCCCCACCGCGACCCCTTTGATCGTCTGCTGGCCGCCCAGGCTGAGCTGGCCAGGCTCACCCTGGTGACCGTGGATCCAGCGCTTCAGGCGTTCCCCTGCAGGCTTCTCTGGTAGCGCCATCAGCTCTTTTCTCCAGCGGCAGCCACGGCCGATGGATTGGTGGGCGGCGTTGGCGACGCTAAGTCCGGACTCTCAAAAACAACCTTAGAGGTGTTGCTTCAGCTGTTGGCGGCCAGCCAGGCGGATAGGTCGGCTGGGCACTGGAAGTCGAGCAGGGCGTCGGCCAATGATTCCAGCTGCTCCAGCGGCAGGGCCTGGATCTGGGCGGTAGTGGGCTCGCTGATGGGGCCGCAGCGGCGGTTGAGGAGGCGGAGGGTGACTGCCGCTTCGCCCTCCTGGCGCCCTTTGGCTTCGCCTTCCTGGCGGCCCTCCTGGCGGCCTTCCTGGCGGCCCTGCTGGCGTCCCTCGGCAAGCCAGTCCTGTACCGCCCGGGTGTGGCGGATTTCTTCCCGGGGGATGCCGGCAATCACCATGATTTCTGCCTCGGTGAGCTGGGGAAAACGTTGCACCAGCATAGGCAGCACAACCGTGTCTAGATCAGGCCGACTGGCCAGGATCTGCTGACTGCTGGCCGCCAGCTCGCTCTCAGGCCTAACCGGCAGTGTGAGCAAGTTGAGCAGGGGGTCGAGATCTGGCTGCTGGCTCAGATGCTCCAGGCTGAGCCACACCACCTGCTGCAGGAACAGCTGCAGCGCCTGGGTGGGGCCGAGCTTGAGCCGGCCGTGGGGCGTAATCACCAGCACAGCCCAGTGCTCCACTTGGGGCTGCTGCTGCAGAAAGCGGTAGGTCTGTGCTGCCAGGCGGTGGTGGAAGCCTTGGTCGGGGTGCATTTGCACCTCCAGCAGCACCACGGGGAACTCGGGGCTGCCGGTTTCGGCGCAGCCAGTGCTTTGGCGCGGCCACAAAACACCATCGAGGCGGTGGCTGAGCTCTTTGATCTCGAGCGCCTCAAAGCGATAGAGCCGATCGCCGGGGGCGCCGGGGTCGAGGCCCAGCGGGTTGTCGGCGGCGGCTGAGCCGGGCAGGAGGGCGCGGATCAGATCGGGGGCGCTCTGGAAGACCCGGTAGTACCAGCGGTCGGTATTCACTGGCTGCGGGCGCTTGCTGGCGAAAAGGTAGCCGCGGCTTGAGGTTCGGGCTGCGACCCGTGAGGGGCTTTGTGGGTTCGGGGTCTCGTTGGCGGCAGGCGGCTGACTGGGTTATTCGGGCTGGTGTTTCTGGCGGCTCGTGGAGAAGCCCTTTTTGATCCACCTAAGGGCCAATTGCAAGCCCTATTTTTAGGCCAAGCGTTCATCCAGTTGGAACGGCTCCTGATGCACCAGCGCCACCTTCGGCATGGCCGGGTGCAGCGGATTGAGCAGCAGGTTGCGGGCCTGAGGCACCACCACCGAGGGCAGCAGAAGGCCCAGCTGCCCTCCGTCCCGCAGCCAGTCGCCACCAAACACGGCGCTGGCCTGGCCATGGGGGATCGCGTTCCAGCCTGCTGGCAGGCCTTCAGGTTCGGCTTCACTGATCAGGCCCGACCCAGCAGGCACCTCGTAGGCACTGAGCACCAACGGCGCGATCAACACACCATTGAGATGCACCAGCACCTCCAGAACGGTGATCTCGGGTGTCAGCCCCAAATACACAGCCCGCTGCCCTGATTGGTTCCAGCGCTGGCCATCGCGCGCCGCTCCCTGGCCGGTGAGATCGCCGGCGTATCGAGCCTTGCTAAGCCGCCAGGCCCGAATCACACCCTCGCTCACACCGGTGCGCCGTGCTCCAGCGCTTGGAGCAGACGCCGCACCTGTCCCGCTCCAATTGCGGTGCGGCAGTGCTGCAGTGGGCTGGCTTGATGCAGCAGCGGGTGGGGGGCCTTCAACCAGACCTCCGTGCTGGCTGGCTGCTCAAACACGCCATAAGCAAGGCTCAATACCTCCATCAGCCGGTCCAGCCTTTCGGAGGAAACAAGATCCAGCGCCGCCTGCTCGCGGCTGCGGCGGGCCATCGTGGCCTCCGAGAGGGCCAGCAATGGCTCAAGATCCGCCGCCTTGAGGTGCAGGTGCTGGCGCAGGGCCGCCAGCCAGCTGCTGCTCCAGCCCTGCTCAATCGCATCCAAGCGCTGCTGTTCATCCAGGGCGCCGAGCTCGGCAGCGCGCTGCCAGAACGATTGGCTCAGATCAGCCTCCTGAGACGCCTTGTGCGTTGTGGCAGGGATCACAGAAGCCATGAGCTAATCAGTCCAAGCAACGTCATTTGAAGCGATCCTAGCGTCAAATGGCGAGACCGCTTGTAGCGCCAGGTATCCGGCTGTTCCCGCATCGGTTCAGGCAACACGTTGGTGGCGAGCAGAACGGTCACGCCAGTACTCTCACCACCCTCGGGGCGGATTGGGGGGCAGGCCAGTGCCAGCCACAGATTTAGATCTGGCAGATCGGCTGTGACTCTGATGCGTCAAGCAGTTTGAACAGTCGAATCAAGGCCCCGCTTCAGCCGTTGGCGGCCAGCCAGGTGGCCAGGTCAGCCGGGCCCTGGAAGTCGAGCAGGGCATCGGCTAGGACTTCCAGCGGCTCCAGCGGTAGGGCCTGGATCTGGGTGGTGGTGGCGCCAGTAAGTGGGCCGCAGCGGCGGTTGAGGAGGCGGAGGGTCACCTTGGCTTCGCCGCGGGCTTCGCCTTCCTGGCGGCCTTCTGCCAGCCAATCCTGTATCGCCCTGGTATGGAGGATCTCTTCTCGGGGGAGGCCGGCTATCACCATGATTTGAGCGTGCTGCAAGAAACAGCCGTGGTGAGTTCAGGAAATTTTTGTACCGGCATAGGCAGTACAACTGTTTTTAAATCAGGGCGACTGGCCAGGATCTGCTGACTGCTAGCTGCCAGTTCGCTCTCGGGCCGCACCGGCAGGGTGAGCAGGTTGAGCAAGGGGGTCGAGATTGGGCTGCTGGCTCAGCTCTTTGATCTCGAGGGCTTCAAAGCCGCAAGGCTTCTGCGAGGCAGTAGCGGTAGAGCCGATCCCCGGGGGCGCTCTGGAAGACCCGGTAGTACCAGCGGTCGGTGTTCACTGGCTGCGTGCACTTGTTGGAGGCAGGTCAGCGATAGACCTCGCGTCGATGGCCGATGCGCACCACCAGGATCACCAGTTCGCTGCGCTGCCATTCATAGACAACGCGGTAGTTCCCTACACGCAACCGCCGCAGTCCTTCAAATTCACCCTTGAGGGCAGAGCCGGCGGCTGGGGTGTCGCAGAGCAGGTTGATGGCCTCAACCAGCCGCACCCGGTCAGCTTTCGGCAGCGCGGCCAACGCCTTTGCCGCAGAACGTTTAATCCGCAGCGAGCAGCGCATCTCGCACCTCAAGCCAGTCGAGAACAGGGTCGGCAGGGTCCTTCAGGGCTGCCACCCCACAGCGCAAATCCTCGATGTCGTCGAGGTAGTACTCGATTGCCTGACGAATGATGTCGGCTCGGCAGCGGTTGAGCTGCTGTGCCGCTGCATCAAGCTCAGCGCCGAGGGTGTCGGGAAGCCTGGCCGTGACCTGAACCATGGGAGTCACCGCGAAGTCGAGGAGATGTCAATGACATTAATGTAGGGCCACAGCCCAAGTTTTAGGCCTGGCCAAACAGGGCTTCAAGTTGGGCTTCACTGATCAGGATTGAGATGCACCAGCACCTCCAGAACGGTGATCTCGGGTGTCAGCCCCAAATACACAGCCCGCTACGCCAGTGCGCCGATTGCGGTGCGGCAGTGATGCAGTGGGCTGGCTTGATGCAGCAGCGGGTGGGGGGCCTTCAATTAGGTCTCCGTGCTGGCTGGCTGCTCAAACACGCCATAAGCCATTTGATCGTTTCAGGCAACACGTTGGTGGCGAGCAGAACGTTCACGCCAGCACTCTCATCACCCTCGGTGCGGATTGAGGGGCAGGCCAGTGCCAGCCCCAGATTTAGATCTGGCAGATCGGCTATGACGCGAAGGCCCCGCTTCAGCCGTTGGCGGCCAGCCAGGTCGGCCGGACCCTGAAAGTCGATCAGGGCATCAGGCGCAGGCAATCAAGCGCACCTGCAAAGCCTGGACGCGCTGAAATCCGGCATCACCCGTGATCATCACGGCATCAGGCCCCAGTTGCAGGCAGCAAGCTGCCTGCAGGGCATCGGGTGTACGCAGCCCATGGTTGGCGCGCAATTGGGTCGCCAGCTCCACCACAGAGGCGCTGAGCTCCACAACCAGCAGATCTGGCTGGGCAAACAACGCCTCAAAGCGATCCAAACAGGCTTGATCACCCCGCCGCAGTGGAGCCACACGACACTCCAGCAGGCTGAGGCGGCTCACGGCCAGTGGGAGATCAGGTGCCTCGACAGCAAGCTGATGGAGGGTTGCCTGGGTGGCTTCGGCCCATCGGGCCTCACCATCCACCAAATAGATCAGTGCGCTGGCATCCAGGAAGGCAATCACCAGTTGCGCTCAGTTGCCAGCTCAGCATCGATCTCAGCCTTACTGCGCGGGCTCGTGGATGGCGGCAGGGCCAGCAGCCACTGCAACGCCGATGCTTCAGCCACAGGAGCTCGTGATGCCTGCAACTTCAGCTGGCGATAGTGCTGCTCACTCAGCACCACAGCAGCCGATCGGTTGCGCTTCAACAAATGGACTGGTCCATGCTGCAGCGCCTGCTCAATCGCTGCAATCCCACGGCGCTTGAGCTCAGCTGAGGTGAGCGCGTTCTGCTGATCCATGGCACAGCAATCGCTGGAGCCTAAAGCTTAGTACCTAAAACAGTACTGGAGTGCCGAGGGCGTCGCAGTGGCACGTCGTAAGCAGGCCAATGGGCGTCCGATGACAACGCCATCAGACTCTCGACCTGGGCCTGGGCCTGGGTAATCAACAGGTGGCCGAAAGAATCGTGGTGCACCAGAGGGAGCTGGGCAGTTTGAATCACATGACCATCCAGCACAGGCAAAAGCAGCGCACCAGCAGCGAGGCTCTGGTGTCGAGCAGCAGGCGCATCAGCTGCCAAACAGCCGTGCAACCTGTTGATCCACAGCCTCACTGAAAGCGGCATCCACATGGGCTGGCACGAGAGCTGGCTCTTGGCATCGAGCATGTTGACCTGCACGATCAGCAACCCTCTGTTTAGCTAACTTAGCCAGAAATGAGGCCTAAGCGGCCTCGGCCAAGCGCTGCAGGTCCAATCCGCGAGCCGAATAGCCAGATGCCCTGAACCTGCGGCTGTGCCGGGATGGTCATGGCGCCTCCTCCTGAACCCGTTGCTCCAGCCTGGTGCGTAGCTGCTGAAAACATGGCAGGTAGCAATCGATGATCTGCGCCGCAATGGCATCCGCTGTGGCGAGGTTGTAGGTATGGCTGGTTAGACGGCGGTCCCGCAAGGTGTCCCGCGATCCCAGCAGGAAGGCCTCGCCCTGGCTGCGCAGCCGATCACGCAGGGTGTTCCAGGAAATCCTCCAGGAGCTCCAGGTCTTTGCGGTAGTTGCTGAATGAATATAACTATGGCGTATGAACGCAGAAGGAAAGGGAGCAGAACTCAACTTTCTCACCTCTGCTAGCCCAAGATCGCACAGCAACAGATCCAGATTTAGTCATGTAAACAACTCCTAATTTGCACGTTTAGAGCTAATCTCAGCTCCCCCCTCTACTCCCAGTAATCAGAGCGGCACTGCAACAGCAGATCTGCCCGCTACGGCAGATAGGGTTGGGGTATAAGCGTCATTCCATCCCGGTGCAACCGCTGCGACGAAGAGCTTGGTGGGCTGGCACAGCCGTGGCATTGGCTGTTCTGGGCCTGCAACCCTCCCTGGCCAACACCCCAACCCCTGCGGCCACCAGCCGCAGCCGAGTCGTATACGACAGCTACATCCTCGGCCCGGGCGACACCCTGCAGATTGAGCTGGTCGACATCCCCGAGCTCAGCGGCACCGTGTCGATCGGCCCAGATGGCACCCTCTACCTACCCCACCTGCGCGCCCTCTATGTCGAAGGGCTCACGGTGGAGGAGCTGCGCTACTTCCTCACCGAACAGTTCAAGCGCTACGTGCGCCAGCCCGAGATCTACATCCGCCCGGTGGGCTTCCGCCCGATCCGCATCTACATGGGCGGCGAGGTGAAGCGGCCGGGCTACTACACCCTCAGTGGTGTGCAAAGCAACATGGAAGATCTAAGTGATCCCAACACCACCCCTGATATCTCCAGCGGCTCGACAGCCCTGGGGCAGGGTCTAACCACACGCAGGAGCAGCAGCGCCGGTGGCAGTAGTTCAGCCACCCTGTTCCCGACAGTGTTCGACGCGATCCGCACCGCCCAGGGGATAACCCCCTACTCCAACCTGGCTGAGGTGCAGGTGACCCGCCGCCAGCCCGTGAGTGCCGGCGGCGGCAAGATCCGCACCCAGCTCAACTTCCTCAGCCTGATCACCGAGGGCGATGAATCCCAGAACATCCGCCTCTTCGACGGCGACGTGGTGAGCGTGGCCAAAAGCCCCGTGGTGCTGCGCGAGCAGCTGCTTAAGGCAGGGCAAACCAACCTCAGCCCCCAGTTCATCCAGGTGTACGTGAGTGGCCGGGTCAAGACCCCCGGTGGCATCACCCTGCCCCAGGCCTCAGCCCTCAACCAGGCCCTAAACCTCGCTGGCGGCCCCTCCCTGCTGCGCGGCAAGGTGGAATTCATTCGCTTCACCCGAGAAGGCGAACTGGATCGTCGCCTGTTCACCTACAACCCCAACGCCGCCAGCGACTCGGCGGCCAATCCAATCCTGATGGCCTGCGACATCATCCGCGTGCAGGATTCGGCCCTCTCCGCAAGCATCAGCGTGATGAACGAGCTCGCTGGTCCCTTTGTGGGGGTTTACTCGGTGTACAGCCTGTTTGGAGGAGCCCGCTGATGAGCCCCTCCCTACCCCAGCCGGCTCCAGCCGACGACGAGATTGACCTTGGCCAGCTCGCCTCCTCCCTGCGGCGCCGCTGGCGCCTGATCGCCAAGGTCGCCGGCGGCACCCTGCTGCTCTCCGCCGCAGTCACCCTGCTGCAGAAGCCGGTGTGGGAAGGGGAATTTCAGATCGTGCTGGCCGATCCCAACAAGAAACAGGGCGGAGGAGCCGCCCAGCTGCTAGCCCAGAATCCTGCCCTGGCCTCCCTGATCGGCACCGGGGGTGGCGGCAAGGACAGCCTCGAAACCGAGGTAAAGATCCTCGAGAGCCCCTCGGTGCTCAAGCCGGTGTTCGACTTCGTCAAAACCAGCAAGCAGCGGGCCGGTGAAAACATAGATCGGCTGCGCTACGCCGACTGGCTCAAGAACAACCTCAAGATCAAGCTCGAGAAGGGCACCTCCGTGCTCAACCTCGCCTACCGCGACACCGACAAGCCCCTGGTGCTGCCGGTGATCGACCGCATCTCCAAGGCCTACCAGGATTACTCCGGGCGCGACCGCGAGCGCGGCCTGGTGCGCGGCGTGGCCTACCTCGACCAGCAGATCGAGGTGTACCGCCGCCGGGCCGTGGCCTCCCTGCGCGCCGCCCAGCGGTTCGCCATCGAACAGGACCTCACCGCCCTCAAGGGTGAAGGCAAAGGGGACGATGAGGTGGTCAATTCACTCAACATCGAAGCCGTTCGGGTATAAGCCGCCAATGAAATCCGCAATATCAATGAACAACTCAAACAACTCAGATCCCTTGGCAGCGATCCAAACAGCGTCATGTTCCAGGGCCTGCTGATTCCCGAGCTCGCCGCCCAAGGGCTTCCCCAGCGCCTCAACTCGATCGACAACCAGCTGGCTTTCCTGCGCTCAAAATTCACTGAAAGAGAGGATTCGATCAGGACACTCAAGGAGGAGCGGAGCCTGCTGATCGGCCTGTTGAGAACCAAGGCCTTTGGCTTCCTAGAGGCCAAGCGCAGTGCCGCCCAAGCTCGCCTCGCCGCCGCCGATCGCCCCAAGGGCGTGCTGATTCGCTACCGCGAACTGCTGCGCGTGGCCGCCCGCGATGAGGCCACCCTCAACAAGCTGGAAGACGAGCGCCGGGTGCTGGCCCTCGAGCAGGCCCGCAAACCCGACCCCTGGCAGCTGATCTCCACCCCCACCCTGCTCGACAAGCCCGTCTCCCCCAGCAAGGGCCGCAACCTGGCCCTGGGGCTGCTGGCCGGCCTGGTGCTCGGCTCCGGCGCCGCCCTGGTGGCCGAGCGCCGCAGCGGCCGGGTGTTTGCCACCGACGAGCTCCAGGCCGCCCTGCCCGGCCCCCTGCTGGCCCGCCTCGATCCCGCCGCGCCTGAAAGCTGGGCCGCCACCATGGCCCTGCTGGCCTCAGGCCCCCTGGCCGGGTCGTCCACCGTGGCCCTGATCCCTGTAGCCGGCCAAGGCGAACCTGAGCTGGCTGAGGCGTTGCAACTGGCGCTCCAGCAGGCCACCCCCGGTGCCCAGGTGCTCTGCACCAGTGATCTGGTGGAGGCCGGCACCTGCCAGGCCCAGCTGCTGGTGGCCCGCCCTGGCGCCATCACCCGCCCCCAGCTCGACGCCCTACGCCAGCAGCTCCAACTCCAAGGCAGGCCCACGCTGGGCTGGCTGCAGCTCCAGAGCACGGATGCCTAGGCCTCTGGCCAAGCTGCTGCCCGTCGCCGCGGCCCTGCTCAGCCTGGGCTCCAGCAGCTTGGGGGAGCCCGGCTGGGCCCAGCCCCAGTGGCAGCCCCTGGCACCCGTCCCCGGCAGCACCACCGCCAGCCCCCAGGGCTGGAACCCCGTGCCGCCCGCCACCGATCCGGCCCTACCCGGTGCCAGCTGGCAGCCCTTGCCCCCCGGCGATCCCGGCAGCAGCGCGTCACCCCAATGGGCTCCGGTGCCTGAAGGTGATCCCTCCCTGGCGCCCCCGGCCGCGCCAAGCACTGGAGCGAGCGCCCCAGCTAGCGCCGCGGAAGCCGAGGCCGTGTTCGCCGGCCTGCTGCCCAACCGGGCCGACTACCTGCCCCTGCTGCGCCTGGGCCCCCTGCCCACCGCCTGGTTCCTGGATGAAAGCCTGGCCCAGCTCAGCTTCCAGCAGGTGAGCCCCGGCGATGGCGGTGCCGCAGGCGGCAGCGGCAACCAGAACTACGGCTTCCGCGCCGATGTGGGCCTCTCCAGAGCGCTGCTGCTGTCCCTCACCTACACCTACGCCGACGACCCCCTCTACGCCGCCATCCCCAGCCGGCCCAGCCAGCCAGCCAACTACTGGAATGCCGCCGGCGCCAGCCTGCGCGGCCGCCTCGCCGGGGGCCCCAACTGGCAGCTCGCCGCCGAAGGAGCCCTCGAGCTCTTCACCGTGGGCAGTGGCTGCGGCGGCACCGTGAGCTGCGATGGGCCCGGCACTCCCAACATCTTCAACGACTCCGGCCAGCTGGTGTTCACCCGCAACTGGGTGGGGGCCCTTTCCCTGCCCCTCACCTGGCAGGCCAGCCGCCAACTGCAGCTCTCCTTTGTGCCGGCAGTGTCCTTCCTGCCCGACTCCCAGGGCTCCGGCCAGGGCGGTGCCGGGGAGTTTTACGGCACCACCATCAGCCTGGGCCTCGGCGCCAGCTACCGCCTCGGCAACCAGGTGCAGCTTTTCGCCTCGGCGCTGCTGCCCTTCGGCCCGGGCAATAACGCCTTCGATGGCGATCTGGTGTACTCCCGCGTGCCGATCCTCAGCGCCGGCGCCAACGTGGCAGTAAACCCCCGCATCGGCCTAGAAGCCAGCATCACCAACGGCTTTGGCCTCAGCCCGGCCACCGCCATCCTGGCCCTGCCCAGCGCGCCCACCGAACCCATGCTCAATGGGCGCTTCACCTGGAATCCCGGCGCCATGGATTCCCCCAGCCCCCGCTATACCCGCCGCCAGGCCTCCCTGGCCCTCGGCGGCCTCAGTGTCAACACCGCCCTCACCCCCGCCGATGGCACAACCCAGCTGTGGTTGAACGGCGACAGCCGCGGCAACCTCTTCGGCGGCGCCGGCTACTCAGTGTCCAACGACTTCCAGTTCCAGATCGCCGGCGGCCTGTTTAACGGCATCGAGCCCCGCAACAGCTACGTGAACACCTTTGCCGGCAACGGTGGCCTCAACCTGCGCTTCGGCGGCAAGGCCATGGTGTTTCGGCCCAGCAAGGGCCTGCCAATCTGGGCAGCCGGCCGCGTCTCCGTTGGCCGCAACGAAGACGAGAGCAGCAAGCAGGGCTACCTCTTCTTTGAAACCATGAACACCTGGGAGGCAACCCCAACGCTGGCCTTCCACCTCAACCCCAAGCTCGCCCTGAACGGCGACGGCACCAGTTGGGGCGTGGGCCTGGCCGCCAACCTGCAACTGGGTCGCCGCTTTCAAATAATCCCAGAAATAAACCTGGTAGCAACCGATCTCGGCGGCGACAACGGCTCCAACGGCAGCCTGGCGTTGCGCTGGCTGGCCTCGGCTTCCACCACCCTCGATGTCTACGTGTCTAATGCCGCCGGCCTCTACGACCTCGGCCAGCTGCTCGGCAACGACCAAGTGCGCGTGGGCGCCCGGCTCGGTTTCAGCTTCTAGCTCTCAAGCGCACCCGGATGCCGTTGCGGGAGCGCAGGGTGAGCCGCGCCACCAGCTCCGGCTCGTGCCCAGGATCGGGCAGCACCTCAAAGCGGCGCACCAGCTCGGCCAGCACCAGCAGGGCTTCCTGCTGGGCAAAAGCCGCTCCCGGGCACTTGCGCGGCCCCAGGCCGTAGGGCAAAAAGGCATCGCGGGCCCAGCGCCGATCGTCCGCATTGGCATCACTCAGGAAGCGCTCAGGCCTAAAGGCGTTGGGCTCGCTCCAGTGCTGCTCGTGGCGCTGGATTACCCAAGGCGACAGCGTCACAAGGGCCCTCATCGGGCAGCGGCTGCCCGCCAGCTCGGTGTTGGCCTGGGACTCGCGGATGAAAAAACTTAGCGGTGGATATAGCCGCAGGGTTTCATTGAAAATGGCGGCCCCGTAGGAGAGCTGGCGCAGATCCTCAAAGTCCAGCGGTCGATCCAGCGCGCCGGCCCGGGAGCCCAACACCTCCAGCACCTCAGCGCGCAGGCGCTGCTGAACCTCGGGGAAACAGCCCAGCAGATACACCGCCATGCCCAGCGCACTGGCGGAGGTTTCATGGCCCGCCAAGAACAGGACACACACCTGATCCACCAACTCCTCGCGGCTGAAGCAGGCACCTGTTTCGGGATCACGGGCTTCGATCAGAGCCGCCAGCAGGTCGTCACCAGGGGCGCTGGCATCAGCCAAGCGGGCATCGATCGCAGCGGAGATCCAGGCGCGGATCGGGGTGGCATGGGTGGCCAGGTAGCCCTGCAAGGGCCGACGCGGCAGCCTCAGGAAACGCAGAATCAGCGCTTGACCAGCGCGCTTCTGGTAGCGAGTGAAGGCCGCAAAAATCGCCTCCGCTTCCGCCCCCTCAAGCGGTCGCGACAAAATAGTTCGCACGATCACATCAGCAGTCACCAAGGTCATCTCGGCGTCGGCGTCAATCGAGCGGCCAGCCACCAGATCACCAGCCACCTGGGCCTCCAGCCGAGCCAAACTTGCCCGACAAGCTGCTGCCATCTGAGGCAAGACACGCTGCAGCTGGGCCATTTGCAAGGCCTGGTCCAGGAGCCGGCGCTGCTGGGCCCACTCGGCGCCGTTCACCGCAAAGATTCCCCGACCGATCAGTGGCTCCAGAATCCAGAGCATGTAGGGATGCTTGGGGAAAGCCTCCACCTCGCTCACCAGCACCTGGCGCACTGCCGCCGGCTCGTTTACCAGCAACAGGTTCAGCCCCATGAATCGCAACGCCCCCACCGGAATGCGGAAGTCCCATTCATTGAGCAGGCCAAACCAGGAATAAAGGCCCCGGCGGATGCGGCGCAGAAAATTCGGTGTGTAGGGCTGCGGCGGCGGATAGACGGGCTCTTGGGTCATGGCGCCAGCAGCTGCTCGATCAGATCAAAGCCACCGCTGCGCCCTGGCTCCGCGGTGCGCAGGTACTCAAAGTGCAAATCAAATTGGTGGCTAAGCAGATCAACCAGTCTGCTGAGGCCCTGGCGCTGGGCCAGGGGTATCAGCCGCAGCTCCGGGTAGGCCTCGGGGCCCTGGCGGGCCACACCGCAGCTGAGGTAAGGGTCAACCGCCGCGAAGCAGAGGTAGTCGTCGCGGGAGGTGATATCAAGCCAGGGCAGCCGCGGTGCCTCAGCCAGCAGGGCCAGATCGTCATGAAAGGCGCGGGCCTTGCCATGAACAGCCAGGTTGGCCAGGTTCTGGCCCAGGCTGAGCAACTGCAACCGCCCGGCCAGCTGCCGGTCCACACCCTGGCGGCGCAGTTCTGCAGCCAGCATCGCCATCACGAAGGAGCCGCTGCTGTGGCCTACCAACAGCACCTCAGCAGCAGGATCACTGGCCTCCAGCTCGCCGATTCGCTGAGCCAGCTCCGCCACCCGGCGCCGCAGATCGCCGTCACGCGCCTGACCCAGCCGGTGGGTGAAGCGAATTGAGCGAAACAACCACACCACGCCGAGGTGGTTGGCCAAGCGCCAGGCAAACCCGCAGCCGAAAAGCACGACAACCAGCTGCAGCACCAACAGCAAGCCGGCCGGCAGCAGTTGCAGATAGCTAAGTAGGCCCAACAAACTGCAGGCAACAAGCAGTACCAGCAGCGTTGTACCCACGTAGAGGACTGGATAGAGGCCACACAAGGCCACCTGCTCCGACAAGCGGCGCATTTTTAAATATCCACCAGCAAAGACGTACCAGCAATAGATGCTGATGCCATCGCGCAAAAGCACCAGTGGATTCTTGGGCCAATGGGCCCGGGCGATGTCGTCCCAGTGCAGGAAACAGAAATCCAGCCGTAAGGCCAAATCTTCCTGCACCTGCCAACGGCTGATCAGGTGGTCCTGCTTTTGACCACGACGGTGGCTTGTCTTCAAGCAACGGCCGCTCCAATGCTTGAGCTGACGCACCTGCTCGCCAAACATGCGGTAGTAAAAACTGGCCCCGCGGGGATCGAAGCCACTTAAAAAGTAGACGCGCCGACGGGGGCCATCCTGGTCAAGAATGTCGGAATCGCTCCTAGTGCCGTGCTCGCAACTTTTCTGCCGCAACGACTCTGTCTCCCGTTCGCACTGGCATTAGTAGCATCTCAGCAGGCAATGCCGATACTTGCCTCACCCGCTGCTCGAGTCAACCTGAAGGGAAGCCAGGGAAATTACACCGCATCCGTCATGGTGCCGGTGTCAGCCCAGCAAGCCTGGAGGGTGCTCTCCAACTACGAATCCATGCCTGGGCTGATGCCCGACATCCAGCAGACCAAGGTACTGAGCCGCTCGGGACGCCATATTGAACTTTCGCAGACTTACAAAGCCCCTTACACCTTTGGGCTGAGCATTAAGGCAAACCTCCAGGTGCAAGAGACTCCTCCCACCAAGATGAGTTACTCCCTGATCCGCGGCGACCGCATCAAGCATTTAAGCGGTAACTGGACGATTACGCCGGTCAAAGGCGGCGTGCTGCTGAAGCACCAGCTACAGGTGGTGCCCCAAATTCCCGGCTTCCTGCTGGGCACCTACTACGAACTCACCGAAACCAACCTGCGCCAATCGATGCAAATCCTGGCCAAGGCGATGCTTAATAGCGTCAACCGCGCACCCTCCTAACCCCGCGCCCCCGCACCTCGTAGTGCACTCCGCGCCACTCCACCCTCCTAGCCAGGGAGGCCCGCAGGGTGGCCAAGCCGTATACCCACTGGGCCAGGGGCAGCCAGCGCAACAACTGCCAGGCGTGGGCGAAATCTTGCTGGAGAAGCTCTCTCCCTAGAGGGCGCAGCGACCGGCAGGCCACCGACTCGATCAACAGCAGCAGGGCCACACAGCCCAGCTCGTAGGCCAGCAGGGCAGCCAACAATCCGGCTGCCGCAGACCAAAGACCCAAACAAAGCGCCGCCAGCAGCGCCGCCAGCACAGCTAGCAGCAGCAGCCAGCTACCCAAGCCATGCAGGGCTACCAGGGGCCAGGCGGGGTGGTGCAGCCGCGCCGTCAACAGCTGGCGGCTGATCCAGCGCCGCAGCGGCCGCAGGGCGATGCCGTCGTCGCGGTCGAGGGCGAGCAGCTCCGGCCGAAACTGGTAGCGCCAACCGCTGCGGGCCAAGGGCGCTGCCAGGGCGGTGTCCTCGCAGAGGCTGGTAGCCAGCAGCTCCCGCCAACCACTGGGCTCGATTAATTCGCGTCGCACCGCCAGCGATCCCCCCCAGGGGATGCCCAGCAGGGTCATCAGCACCAGGGCGCCGCCATTCCAGATCGCCCGCACCAGCCCGGGGCCACTGCCATGCTCCGGGGCATACCAACGGTTGCCAGACACCGCCCCGACGCCATCCTGGCCGCAGCCCGCCGCCAGGGCCGCCAGCCAACCGGGTGCCACCACCGCATCGGCATCCACCAGGGCCACGAGCTCGGTGGCTGCATCCAGCTCGCCGAAGGCCTGACGCAGCGAGGCGCTTTTGAGCGAACCCTGGGCCGGCCGGGCCGCCAGGGGGGTGAGCCTGGCCGCCTGCCAGCCAGCCTGGCCCGCCGCCTCCAGCCGGGCAATCGTGTGCTGCACCAGGGGCCAGGCCGGATCCTGGCGGGAATCGACCACCACCAACAGTCGCCAGGGGCCCGGGTAGGTCTGGCCCGCCAGGGCCATGAGGGCATCAGCCAGGCTGGGGTCGGCTCCCCGCAGGCACAACACCACTTCGGCCGCCGGCGCTGGCTGGGCCAGGCCGGGGAGCCGCCGCAGCCGCCGCCGCACCACCACCGCGAAGGCGAGCGTGAGCAGCAGCTGCAAGCCGAGGGTGGCCAGCAGGGCGCCGGCTAGAAGCGCTGCGATCACAGGCAAATGATCACTGGAAACTGATCACAGAGAACTGATCACAGAGAAATAATCACAGAGCTGCGGCTCCGGTGATCAGGCTGCGGGCATAGGGGCCGATCAGTTCCTCGAAGCCCGGGCAGCGCACGCCATGGGCCGCCAGGGACGCCACGGTGGCCAGGCAGCTGGGCCGGGCCCGCACCCCGGCCTGATTGAGCTCGGGGTAGGTGAGCTGCTCGTCGCCCCAGCGCCGCACGAAGAAGGCGCGAATGCCGTGCAGGGGGTTGGCCGGATCAGCATCGATAGCCTCCAGCCAGCGCTCCATCGACACCAGCTCCAGCGGTGCCCCCCGCTCGATCAGGTTGCCAAGCAGATCGGCCAGCAGCATCGGCTGGGGATGTTGCAAGTGCACGTTGCGGCCCACCGCTTCCGGCGTCCAGGCCAGAGCCGTAACCGCATCGGCCACGTAGTCCACCGGCACCAGATCCAGCTCCCAGGGCAGATCGGGCGCCATACCCAGAGCTAGGCAACCCCGCAGCAGCCGGTGCAGCAGGTCGTCCTGGTGCCAAGCGCCTGTTTGAGAATGGCCACCAATTAGCGGCGGGCGATACACCGTGACCGGCAAGCCGGCAGCCCCAGCGGCCAGCACCAGCCGCTCACTCACCCATTTGGTTTGGGAGTAGCCCACATGGATGCCGCGCCACCCCGACACGTCGTCGCTTTCCAGCACCGCCCGGTTGCGGTAGGCGGCCGCCTCAAAGACCGCCACGCTGGAGATCAGCTGCACGGGCAGGGCCCCGACGGCGGCCGGATGCACCGCCAGCTCGAGCACCGTCTTGGTGCCGCCCACATTGGCCGCCTCCAGTTGGCTGTAGGGGGCCATCTGGCTGAGCTGGGCACCGTTGTGCAGGATGCCCCCTAGGCCTTGAACCAGCTCAGCAAAGCCATGCTCCGAGAGACCGAAGCGGGGCTGGGCCAGATCGCCGGGCACTGCTACCAGACGTTCGCTCCAGCTGTCCTGCCAGAGACCGTAGTGATCAAGGTTGGCGCGAATCCGCGTCAGCCCCTGGGAGGGATCGCTGGCCCGCACCAGGCACCGCACCTGCACTTGATCCCAGCGCTGCAGCTGGCCCGCCAGCAGGTATGCCCCCAGGAAGCCGGAAGCGCCCGTAACCAAAATCGCCTCCCCTGGGCCTGCTGCTGCGGAGGAGGTAGTGGTGGAGACCGCTGGCAAGCTCCAGTGAGATGCCAACTGGGCTTCCCTGCCCAAATCCAACACCCGCTCTGCCCCAGCCTGGGGATCTACCAGAGCCTCTAGCAATACCGCCGCCAGGGCTTCGATCGTGGGATCGCCAGCGAGGGATTCAAGCTCCAACTTCACCCCCAGGTCCCGCTGGATCCCCGCCGCCAGCTCCACCGCCATGAGCGAATCAAGGCCGATGTGGAACAGGGAATCACCGGAATCAAGACTGCGCCCATCCTCCAGCCCCATCACAATCGCCAAGCGCTGTTGCAGCAGCGCAACCACCAGCGCCGAGCGCTGGTCAGAGTCGGCCTCGGCGAGCTGGCGGCGCAGGATCTCACCCTCGCCCCCTTGATCGCCGCGGCCGTCAACATCAAGCAGCGGTTGCAGCATGGCCGCCTGACGGTTACCAAGCTGGGCTGCCAGCTTGGGCCAGTCATTGTTGAGCACGGCTACGCAACCAGACCTGCCCCTCTCCAACAGCAATCCCAGGGCCCCAAATGCCTGAGGAGGTGGAAGCAGGCCAACCCCCAGGGCGGCAAAGCGGCGCTCAAGCCCCTCGGCCATGCCGGCCCCACCCCAAGGCCCCCACTGCACCGAGAGCAGAGGCCAATCGTTTGCAGCGGCAGCCAAGCCATCGAGAGCGCCATTGGCCGTGGCATAGCTGGTTTGCCCGGGGGATCCGAGCAGAGCGGCCATCGATGAAAAGGCCACTCCAAACTCCGGCTGGCAGTGGGCCAGCCGGCAGGCCAACTCCAGCCTCTGCCAGCCAGCCAATTTGGGCGCAATCACCGCGGCCTGGCGAGCGGGGGTCTGCCCCTCCAGAAGACCATCATCCAAATGACCGGCGGCGTGGAATAAGCCAGCCAAAGGCTGGCCCCGCAGAGCCTCGGCTAACCGCTCTACCGGATCGGCAGCCAGATCAAAGGCGACCACTTCGCAGCCAACCCCTTGGGCCTGCAAGCGCTCCACCAGGGTGGGGTCAGGTCTGCGTCCTAAGAGCAGAAGGGAACGAGCACCTTGCTCAGCCAACCAGAAACAGAGCTGCTGGCCGATTGCACCGAAAGCCCCCGTCACCAAATAACAAGCCTCAGGGCGGATCGCCCAGGCAGCCGGCCGCTCTGGCTGGGTGATCACCACCTTGCCCACGTGCCGGGCCTGGGCCATAAGCCGAAACGCCTCCACGCCGCGCTCGATCGGAAACGCCTGCAGCGCGATCGGCGCGTAGCGGCCGGCCTCAAGATCGGCTAGCAGCTCCAGCAATAAGCCGCGCACAAGGCCGGGGTCGGCAGCGGCCACCTCCAGCAGATCGAAGGGCAGGTAACTGCTGTCGGGCCGGCGGCGAAGTGCCTCCTCCCGACTCCAAATCTCAATTTTGCCAAGCTCCACAAAACGGCCGCCGTCAGCCAGGGCAGCAAAACTTGCCTCCACCCAGTCGCCCTTGAGGCTGTTGAGCACCACATCCACTCCCCGACCGCCGGTGACGGCCAGCACCTGCTCGGCAAAGTCGAGGCTGCGGGAATCAAACACAGCCTCCACCCCCTGCTGCAGCAGACCCGCCTGCTTAGCCGCACTGGCGGTAGCGAACACCCGCGCACCGCAACGTCGGGCCACCTGCAGGGCCGCCTGACCAACCCCCCCAGCGGCCGCATGGATCAGCACAGTGTCGCCAGGGAGCAGCTGGGCCAGGGTCTGGAGGCCGTAAATAGCTGTGAGGAAAGCCGTGCTGACGCTGGCCCCCAGGGCCGGATCTAGCGCCGGTGGCAGTGGCACACAAAGGGCGGCGCGGCAGACAACGTGGCTAGCCAGGCTGCCCACCGCCAAGGCGGCCAGCAGCCGCTCACCCACCAGCCCCGGATCCACACCAGGGCCAACGGCCACCACCCGACCCACACATTCGCCGCCATAGGGCATGCGGGCATCAGCATCCATGCCAAGTTCACGGCTGTAGCCCGCCAGCAATCCAAGAGCGTTCAACACATCGCGAAAATTGAGGCCCGTGGCCTCTACCGCCAGTTCCAGTTCCCCGGGGCCCGGCGACCGCCTCTCCAGGGGCACTGCCCGCAACGTCTCCAGGCTGCCCAACGAACCGCTTTCCAAGCGGAAGGGGGCATCGGCCAGGGTCTTAAGACGCTGCACCCAGGCCCTGCCATCACGCCAGGCCAGCAAAGGTTCGCGCTCACCTAGCGCAAACAGGGCTGACCAATCGGCAGCAGCTGGCGGGCTGCCTTCTTGAATAAGAAGCACTGTCCAACCCAGGGCGGGCTGTTCAAGCGCAGCCGAACGCCCAAACGCTGCCAAGCCGGCAGCGAGAGGCCCCTCTCCCTGCAGCACAAGCCAAACAGGCCTGGGCGGGACGGCTGCCAGCTGCTGGGCCCAAAGCAGCATTTGGGCTGCCAACGCCTCCAACTCACAGGCAGGCTTAGTGAGATCGGGCCAGAGCAAAAGCGGCCCAACTCCTGGGGGGATCACCTCACCTTCAGCAAGTCTCAGCGGTGCGGGGCCTGTCAGCGGCTGTGAATTGAAGTTCGTTGACTCCTGCCAGTTTGTTTCCAGCAACCAGTTCTGCGCGCCTGGCTGGGGGTTAGCCGCCGGCAGGAGAAACAACCACTCCATCGCCTGCCTAGGCAGACGCCGCAGCCGGAAGCCCCGAATCCAGCCCAAGGGAGCGCCGCCCTCATGGAGCACTAGGTCAGCGAGAACGAAGGCCGGCTCCTGACTCGGCTGAAGCCGCACCTGACATTGCAAACGATCAGGTAGGGGCAAGGCCGCCAGCCAAAGCTGCTCCAGCCCCACGGGGAGAAGCAGCTGGCCTTCCCGGGCCGCTGGATCCAGGAGCACAGCCACAGCCTGGAAACAACTGTCGAGGAGCCCCCGGTCCTGGCCCCTCTCCGGTCGCTCCAGCTCAGCCCAGGCCTGACCTTCCGCCAGCTTGAGTTGCCGCAGGCCGCGGTAGGTAGGGCCGTACTCCAGACCCACCTGCGCCAAGGCTTCGTAGAAGTTATCAAGCTCCACCTGCTGCACCGAGTCCGGCGCCGGCGACAGGGCAAATGGCGGCTCTACCGGCAAGTCCCCAGCTAGGGACACCTCGCCATGACGCTGCCAGGGGGAGAGCTCGGCAGCATCGGGCCGGCTGTAGAAAGTCATTCCATCAGTGCACCAATGGCCCTGGAGCCAGGCCGCTGCACCTGGAGCGACCAACTTCAGCGGCTGATCCAGTTTCATCGAACCCAGCCTCAGGGGCTGCTCGGCCTGATCCAATAGCGCCAGTGCCGCCAAAATGAACCCCGCAGCCGGAAACACCGCTTGAGTGCGAATCCGGTGGTCGCTTAGGTCGGTTCCCTCAATACACAAACGCGTCTGGTGCACCTCCGTTTCGCCAGGCAGATCGATCCGAGTGAACCTCTCAGCAGCAGAACGCGAACCACTGGAGGATGGCCTATCCACTCCAGGCTGGAAAACAGGGGCTTGAGGCGTGCTGTTTAAAGCCGTGATCCCCAAATGGTCCAGCCAGAAGCCACCTGGAGCTGGGCCCTCTCCCTGGCGGCTCCACCAATGGCGCTGCCTCTCGAAGGGGTAGCCGGGCAGGGTGATGCGAAGGGCAGGGAAGGGGCGATGGAATCCGGCCCAGTCAATGCCGTAGCCATCGCGCCAGAGGCCACCGAGGCTCGTGAAAAGCACCTGCCAGTCAGACTTTCCCTGCTCCAGGGAAGGCCAGTGGGTGAGGGATTGATCTTGAGTGCATTGACGCGCCATGCCAATGAGCGTGGGGCGAGCACCGATCTCAAGAAACACCTGGGCACCTTGTGAGACAAGGGTGTCAATACCTTGGGCAAATTGCACAGGGCTGAGTATTTGGTCACACCAGTAGTCCGGCTGGGCAATCTCCGCGCCAGCTAGCAAACCAGTGAGGTTGCTCACCAGCGGCTTACTGGGGGGCGCATAACTGAGCTGGCGCAGTTCGAGCTCGAAGGCCTCAAGCATCGGAGCCATTGCCCGGGTATGAAAGGCATGGGAAACAGACAGCTGACGGGCGTTGCAGCCAACTGCATCAGCATCCGCAAGCAGCTGCCGCAGGGCAGCGCTGGGTCCAGCCACCACCGTGTTTAACGGGCCGTTGTAAGCCGCCACCACCAACTCTGGGTGGCGCGCTAGCAAGGCTTGTACCTGGTCAAGCGGAGCCAGCAAAGCCACCATCCCGCCCCCTGTAGGCAAAGCCTGCATTAGTCGGCCACGAGCCGACACCAGGCGACAGGCATCCTCCAGGGAAAAAACACCGGCCAAGTGCGCGGCGAGGACCTCGCCAATGCTGTGACCCATCAGCAGATCAGGTCGCACTCCCCAGCTTTGCCAGAGCTGGCTCAGGGCATAGCCCACCGCAAACAGAGCTGGCTGGGTAGCTCCGGTCTGATTAAGCAGGGCCGCAGCCTCGGCCTCATCCCCATCCCGGGGCGTCAAAAACTCGCGCAGGGGTTTATCTAGCTGTGGATCCAGCAGAACCGAAACCCTTTCAAAAGCCTCAAGGAAAGTGGGATGGGCCAGCAGCTCTTGGCCCATGCCAAGGGCCTGAGAACCCTGCCCAGTAAATAGCCAAGCCAGCTTGCCAAGGCGCCTTGATGCGGTATCGCAGTAGACGCCTTCAGGAAGAGGACGTCGGTCGCTTGCCAAGGATTGGAGCTGGGACACCAGATGATCCTTATCTCGAGCCAGAAAGACCGCCCGCCTTCGAAAGCCAGTGCGACCTAGGTTTGCGGAAGCAGCCAGATCGGTGAGCTTGGTGTTGGGCTGCTCCTGCAACTGCTGAACTAACTCGAAGGCAATCCTGTTGAGAGCCTCAGGTGTACGAGCCGAGAGGGTGATTAGCTGCAGCGGCATGCGCGCGCCAAAGCGAATAGGGGCGCTCTGGCGGGGAGCATCTGCCAGCACGACATGGGCGTTGGTTCCACCGAAACCGAAGGAACTAACCCCCACCACCAAGGCTCGATCCTGATGGGGGAACGGCTCCAGTTCGGTCTGAACCTGCAACTTTAGGCCGGCAAAATCAATGGAAGGATTTGGGCGGAGGCAATGCAAGCTGGGGGGTAGTTGTCGCTTAGCTACGCAAAGGGCCGCCTTGATCAATCCGGTTATGCCAGCAGCAGTTTCCGAGTGACCAAGGTTGGTTTTCACCGAACCCACGCGGCAGAACTCCCCCTCAGTACGCCCTTCGCCAAGCACGGTGCCGAGAGCCCGAAGTTCAATCGGATCTCCCTGGCGAGTGCCCGTACCGTGAGCCTCGACGTACTGGGTAGCCGATGGGTCAATGCCTGCCTTGGCAAAGGCCGCGCGCACGCAGGCGATCTGGGCCCGAGCATTGGGAGCAACCATGCCATTGCTGCGGCCATCAGAATTGACGGCTGAGCCATGAATAACCGCGTAGATCGAATCTCCGTCTGATTGGGCAGCGGCTAGGGGCTTGAGCAGCACCGCCCCGGCTCCCTCCGAACGCACATATCCGTCAGCACTGGCATCAAAACTCTTGCAACGCCCATCCGGCGCCAGCAGGCCGGCCTTGCAAAAGCTCATTTGAATACCGGGGTGAATCAACGCCTGCACACCACCGGCGAGGGCAGCCTCGGATTCGCCCCGCCAGATGCTTTCGCAGGCCAAGTGCACCGCTACCAGGGAGGAGGAGCAAGCGGTGTCGACAGTGAAGCTGGGGCCCTTGAAATCAAAGAAATAGGAGAGACGGTTTGCAGCTATGCAGCCTGTGTTGCCTGGCAACACGAATGGCTCGTTGTCGGGAGTAACAAAGCGCTCCCGCGAAGCCCAAAGCAAGGAGCTGTAGTCGGCGCTGGAGATGCCCATAAACACCCCCACCGCCGTGCCGCGCACATGCTCTAGGGGCTTGCCTGCATCCTCGAGGGCCCGCCAAGCCACTTCAAGCAAAAGCCTCTGCTGGGGATCCATACAGACCGCTTCCCTGGGCGTAATGCCGAAAAAGGCCGCATCGAACTGATCGATGCCCTCTACAAAACCGCCGTGGCGCACATGCTGAGTGAGCGGATGGCCAGGGTCAGGGTTGTAGTGGAGATCCAAATTCCAGCGGTCGGGGGGCACCTCTGTGATCGCCTCACGCCCTTCCCTTAGAAATCGCCAAAAACTTTCAGGTGAATTGATACCCGCCGGAAGCCGGCATCCCATGCCCACGATTGCAATCGGCTCTGGCATCGGGACTATCAAATGCATATCAATGTTACTCAAGGGCTAAGCGCTCGAGGATTTTGCCCGGATCGGCCGTAAGGCGGTGCTGCTGATAGCGATGCCGTAGGGCCAAATACGCAGGTGGATTGGTCAGCCATTGGTGCACCAAGGTTGACAGCTCTTTAGTCTGTCTAATGGCAGACTCCAATTCTCGGGCATGGAAATACCGGGGGGCCAGCAATTCCTGAGGCATGGTTGTGCCGTAATGGTTGAACACCAGTGGGCATCGCATAAACAGAGCCTCAGTGGCAGTTCGGGCACCTGGGCGGCTAATCATGGCCCAGGCGCGACGATAAAGATCAGCCATCTCCGCCGGTCCCTGATAGTCGAGCACCTGAACAGCCAGCGCTGGGTGCCGATCTACCCAGGCCTGCACTTCCTCCCGCACAATCTGTCGTCGGCCGCATAGGGCCGCCACCGTCAGCTGACCAGCAAACGGCAGTAGCTGCTCCAGCAGGGGGATGTGGTTATTTGCTCCATTTGAGCCCGTGCCGAGCACCAACAGGGGCAGACCTTCAACAGCAGCAGGCGCCGGCCCACCATCGTGATAGTCCGGGTAAAGGAGGGGCCCAAGCAGCTCCACTGGAACCCCTGGACGTCGTCGCCGCACTTCCCTGACCACCTCCTCTGTAAGGGCCCAGAACAGGTCGGTTTTGCGACTGAGCCAGTTGCGGCTAAAGCCAAAACCACCATCGAGCTCAGTGCAGCAAGTGATGCAACGAAGCTGGTTACCCAAAACCCTTTTAGCCAAATCGAAATGGCCACGATTGGTGTGAGGGTGGGTGGAGATCAGCACATCCGGGCGGAAGTCCTGAAGCTCACGAATCAAGTATCGGCGCCCGAATAGAACGGTGCCTGGCTTGACCAGATCTTCCAGTTCCATAGCCCGCCAGTAGATCTGGTGCAGCCAGGGGCGTCGGCGTTGGATCCAGTTGTAGAGCTCTACGCCACCTCGATAGGTGCTACTCGAGCGCTCCAACACCTGATCGACACGCACTTCGATATTCGGCCGCTCACGCTCCAACCATTGCCGAATTGCCTCGGCGGCCGAGTCGTGAGCAGTGCCGCCACTGGATGTATAAATCAGAACTTTCATCACTATCTATTTTCATCCAGTTGAAGGCGTCCCAGCGGACGCCAGAGCCGCCAAAGAGGAATCAGCAAAACCCAGCCCAGCAAGCCGATCGCCATCGCCGTCGGGCGCCCCGGGCCCCGGCCAAGAGCGTCCAGCAGCCAAGCGGGCCAGTAGCTTCCCCGGATCAGCGGGGCTATCACCCCATCTGCCAGCAAGCTCATCCCCAGCAGAGCTCCTAGACGGGAGATCCACTCCAGGCCATAACGGCCGACAAACAGCCGCGGCTGTAAAGCCAAAGGCACCCAGGACAACCAAAGACTCTGGAGGGCGCCAAGAGCAACCGGAACCGCAGCAGCAAATAGGGCCACGGCCAAAAACCACACCCCCTGCCACTGCTGAAAGCACACCAGCCCAGCCCCGGTAAGTAGCACCGCCTGGAGCAGCAACACGATGCGCAGCCAGTCCAGCCAATGGCAGCGAGGCACCCGGGCCCATAGCCAGAGCCCACCGACATAGCCCAATCCGGCCAGGGCCAGAGCCAGGATCAGACGCTGGGAGCCGCTTGCCGCCACCACCCAGGCGGGGAAAGCGATCTCAATGGCAGCAAACACGCCTACCACCACGCTGTTGATCTGCAACAGGGGGCGCCAGCGCCGATTGCTCCACAACTCGCTCAAGGCATAGCGCACACCTACCTGAGGGGAAGCCTCATGACCAGCAGCCGTAGTGAGCGGGGCTGACAACGACTGCGGCCAGGCCACCAGAAGCGTGCAGGCCGCAGCAATAAGTGACGTAAGGCTGTCAGTGACGAGTACACCCGGCAACCCGGCCGTCGCCGCCAGCACAGCGCCGAGTAGGGGGGCTGCCATCACCACAGCTCCATCCGACCCAGCGAAGAGCCCGCTGGCCGCTCCCAGCTGCTCTCTAGACACAAATCTGGCCAGTTGGCTGGACCAGGTCACCAAAAGAGCCGCCTCTGCTGCCGCTGCCAGCCCAATGCAAAGCAACACCGGTGGCAGGGTGGCTGGACGCATCATCAAGGTGAAGGCCAGGCCCAAAGTGCAGGTGCTGCCGAGGCCGTTAGCGGCAAGCATCACCCGTCGCGGCGGCCAACGATCCAGTTGACGGCCCAATAGCGAAAGGGATGCCAACTTGGCCAACTGCACCACAACCGCCACCGCAGCAAAGGCACTCAGCTGGCCATGCTGCTGGAACAGCCACAGCCCCAAGGCGTAAAGACTCACCTGAGTGCCGAGGTTTGAGAGCAGCTGGCCCACCCACATGACCAGAAATGGCCTTGGCAGCGACCTAAGTTTTGGGCCAGCCACCGGCACAGTCGGCTCTCCTTTTCCAATACATTCAACCTCCCACAGGAGTTCACATCCCTGACAAAAGTCCTGCTTGCCGGCAGGATCGAAGCATCCTCGGCAGCTTGCCTTGATGACCCCAGCCCCTGACCAAGCCGCGATCAGCACCGAAGCCAGCCCCAACGGCACTTCACTCGCCTGGGTGCCCTGGCTGCAGGCCGGCGTCACGGCAATGCTTGTGGTGCTTTTCTTTGTGATCGTGGGCAAATCCCGCCAGCAGAACGCCACCATCCGCCAGCTGCAGGAGCGGGTGCAGGGGTTGGAGAACAGCCGGGCCCTTGATCGCACAAATGGCCTGGAACAGCAGTTACGCACCACCGTGGAGCGGCTGCAGGCGGTGGAGCGCAACGGCACCCGCATCGATGGGCTGAGCCGCGAAACCGCCAACCTGCGGGCCGAGCTCAGAAAGTTGCGCGCAACCCGCCCCAGCGAAACGACTGACCCGAAAACCGATGAGCTGCCTTTGGGAGTGCCAGCCCTGCCGCCTGTGCGCCCCCCTGCAACTGCTAACTGATCAGGTTTTCAACCTTTAACTGCATCGCCGGCGGCGCTGGGCAGGATGTAGCGCTGCAGACCGATAAACACCACCAGCACCGGCAGGATCGAAACCACCGCTCCTGCTGCCACCAGGCGCCAGTCGAGCGAAAAGCTGCTGGCCAGCTGCTGCAGCCCAAGCGGCAGGGTGTAGAGCTCGGGTTCATCGAGGATCACCAGGGGCCAGAGAAAATCGCTCCAGGTGCCGATAAAAACAAACATCGCCAGGGTGATCAGGTCGGCCCGGGCTGCTGGGATCATCACGTTCCACCACTCCCCCACGGGTGTGCAGCCATCGCAACGGGCTGCTTCCTCCAGCTCCACCGGCACCCCCAGGAAGCTCTGCCGCAGCAGGAAGATGCCAAAGGCGGTGGCCGCCTGGGGAATGATCAGGGCCCAGAGGGTGTTGCGCAGGCCGATCTGCACCATCAGCAGGTAGAGCGGAATCATCACCACCTGAAAGGGGATCAAAATCGTTGCTACCACTAGGGCCAGCACCAAGCCGCGGCCGCGAAAATTCATGCGGGCCAAGGGATAGGCCGCCAGCGAGCAGAAGAGCACGTTGGCCAGCACCGCCAGGCCACTCACAATCGTGCTGTTGAGCAGGTATGTGCCGATTGGATTGTCGGTAAAAAGGCGGCTGTAGGCCTCAAAGCTGGGCTGACTGGGCCAGAGGGCTGGCGGGCTGGTGAAAATGTCCTCCGCCGGACCCTTGAGCGAGGTGCTCACCAGCCACAGCAGCGGCACCAGCATCGCCAGGGCCACCAGCAACAGCAAAATCAGCTGGGCGGCGGCACTGAGCCGTGAGCGGCGCGGTCCGGAGAGGGGCAGGCTCATGGCGGGGGGAGCTGAAGGGAAGCAGATGACTCAGGGGGGCGGGCCGGGCCGGGGAGCAAGTGTTTTGGCGCTTAGCTTAGTCTTGGCTTAGCTAATCAACAAAAACAACACTCAGCCCAGGGCGTGATCCCAAACTGAAACGCCATACCCCCAGCTGCCTAAACCCACCTGCCTAAAACCTCGGCCGGTCGGCCAGGGGCAAGTCGCCCACTACGGGCAGCGGCGCCTTCTGGGGGTGCAGAGGCTGGTGACGCCCACCGGCTACCAGCCTATTGAGGGCGTTCACGAAGGCCTGGGCGGCGGCCACCACGATGTCAGTGTCGGCTGAGTGGCCCGAATAGAGCACACCCTCGTGGCGCAGCCGGATCGTCACATCGCCCATGGCATCGATACCTTCGGTCACCGATTTCACCGAAAATTCCACCAGCTCATTGGGCACCTGGGCCAGCCGATTGAGCGCCTGACACACCGCATCCACCGGCCCGGTGCCGATCGCCGCCTCGCTGAGCTCGGCGCCATCCGCAGTCACCAGGGTGACGGTGGCGGTGGGCTGCAAGCCAGTGCCACAGCTCACCTGCACGCTCTTGAGGGTGAAGCTGCCGCCATCCTGTTGCTGCACCTGCTCGCTCACGATCGCCTCGAGATCGCGGTCGCTGATCTCCCGCTTGCGATCCGCCAGCTCCTTGAAACGGGCGAAGGCATCGTCGAGATCCTCACGCTCGAGCGTGTAGCCCAGCTCCTCGAGCCGGGCACGGAAGGCGCTGCGGCCGCTCAGCTTGCCAAGGGAGATGCGGTTGTCCGCCAAGCCAACCGTGCGGGCATCAATGATTTCGTAGGTGAGGCGGTTTTTGAGCACGCCGTCTTGGTGGATGCCACTCTCGTGAGCAAAGGCGTTGGCGCCCACGATCGCCTTATTTGGCTGCACCGCCATGCCGGTGAGATTGCTCACCAGCCGCGAGGTCTTGGTGATCTCCTCGGTGCGCACGCCCGTGAGCGGTTCGGTGCTCTCGGCCGGCCGCCCCAGGAAGGGGTTGAAGTAGCTGCGCCGCACGTGCAGGGCCATCACCAGCTCCTCGAGCGAGGCATTGCCAGCCCGCTCGCCGATGCCGTTGATCGTGCACTCCAGCTGGCGGGCGCCGTTTTTCACCGCCTCGAGGAAGTTGGCCACCGCCAGGCCCAGGTCGTTGTGGCCGTGCACCGAGATCACCGCCTGGTCGATGTTGGGCACCTGGGCATTGATACCGGCGATCAGCTCACCGAATTCCGCCGGGGTGGCGTAGCCCACGGTGTCGGGGATGTTGATCGTGGTGGCACCGGCGATGATCGCCGCCTCGATCACCTGATGCATGAACTCCGGATCGCTGCGGCCGGCGTCTTCGCAGGAGAATTCCACATCGTCGACCAGCGAGCGGGCGTAGGCGACCATCTCGGCGGTGATCGCCAGCACCTCAGCGCGGCTCTTGCGCAGCTTGTGCTCGAGATGGATGTCGCTGGTAGCAATAAACGTGTGGATGCGCCGTTTAGCAGCGGGCGCCAACGCCTCAGCGCAGGCCTTGATGTCGCCGGCGGTGGCCCGAGCCAGGCCACAGATCACCGGCCCATTGGGGGTGCCCACCGTTTCGGCAATGCGCTGCACGGCGTTGAAGTCGCCGGGGCTGGCAAAGGGGAAGCCGGCCTCGATGATATCCACCCCCAGCCGGGCCAGCTGCTGGGCGATCGCCAGCTTCTCCTCGAGGTTCAGGCTGGCGCCAGGCGACTGCTCGCCATCGCGCAAGGTGGTATCGAAGATCAATACGCGGCCGGGATCGCGGGCCATAGGGGAGCCCCTCTAGGCGGAATGACTATGAGATAGCTCATTGTATGCGGGCACTACGCCTAGAGTGACGTGATCGCAGGATGGTTATGGCCGCAGGCGATCTGGCCCTAGTCCTCCACGCGCATCTTCCTTACGTGCGCTCCAGCGAACCCGGTTCGCTGGAAGAAGATTGGTATTTTCAGGCGCTCCAGGAGTGCTACCTGCCGCTACTGGCCGTGCTGGAGGCCGCCGCCGCTAACCGGCGCCAGCGCCCCCGGCTCACCCTCGGCCTCTCGCCCACCCTTCTTTCCCTGCTGGCCGATCCCCAGCTCAATGGCCGCTTCCTGGCCTGGATCGCCGTTCGCCAGGAGCTGCTGCTGCAAGCCCCGCAAGCCCTAGGCCCAGCTGCCAGCCACCTGGCAGCACAACTGGAAGCGGTGGTGAGCCAGTGGCGTCAGACCAAAGGGCAACTGATCCCACGCTTCCGCAGGCTGCAGCAACAGGGGGTGCTCGATCTGATCACCTGCGGTGCCACCCACGGCTACCTGCCTCTGCTGCGCCAGGTGCCAGAGGCGGTGCGGGCCCAGCTGGTCACCGCAGTGCGCGAGCACGAACGCCTGCTGGGTGAGCGGCCCCTGGGCATCTGGCTGCCGGAATGCGCCTACTACGAAGGCCTCGATCAGCAGCTGGTGGGCTGCGGTTTGCGCTACTCGGTGCTCGATGCCCACGGCCTGCTGCACGCCCTGCCCCGCCCCCGCTATGGCGTATTCGCACCGATCTGCTCGCCGGCCGGGGCCGCCTTCTTCGGCCGCGACAGCAGCGCCACCCTGCCGGTGTGGAGCGCCCGCGAGGGCTACCCCGGCGATGGCGCCTACCGGGAATTCCACCGCGACCTGGGCTGGGATCTGCCCGATAGCGAACTAGCCAGCCATGCCATCGCCAGCCGCCGGCCCCTCGGCCTGAAGCTGCACCGGGTCACGGCCCAGGGCTGCCCCCTCGACCAGAAACAGCCCTACGAACCCGCAGTTGCGGCCGAGCGAATCGAGGAGCATGCCGCCACCTACCTGCAGGGCCGAGCCGAGGAGCTAGGCAGCCTGGCCCGCTCGATGGAGCGCCGGCCCCTGCTGGTGGCCCCCTTCGATGCCGAGCTATTTGGCCACTGGTGGTTTGAGGGGCCCCAGTTTCTGGCGGCCCTATTCCGCCAGGCTGATGGGGCCGGCGTGCGCCTGGTCACCCTGCGGGAGGCCCTCGGCGGCAGCGACCCCCTGCAGGTATGCCGCCCCTCCCCCAGCAGCTGGGGCCAGGGGGGCTACCACGACTACTGGCTCAACGAGACCAACGCCTGGGTGGTGGCCGAGTGGCAGCGAGCCTCCCAGGCCATGGTGGCTCGGGTGCAGCGCGGCGTTGGCAGCCCAGCCCAGCGGGACCTACTCACCCAGGCGGGCCGGGAACTGTTGCTGGCCCAAAGCTCTGATTGGAGCTTCATTCTGCGGGCCGGCACCACCACCGGACTGGCCAAAGAAAGGATCGAGCGCCACCTGGATCGCTTCTGGCGCCTGCTGGATGCGATCGACAACGGCACCGAACTACCCGCCAAATGGCTCAAAGCGATAGCCATCGAAGACGGCCTATTCCCCCTGCTCAATGCGGCCGATTGGCTACCGGCGCCCATTTGAGGCGAGTAAATCTCATGGCGAGCAAACCTCATTCGGCAATACAATGGCCGCCATTAACCACAGGCTACCCCTCCTTGCCGCTATTTTATTCATAAAAGATCATACTTTTAATCGCATTTCATAGCTTCAAGCCGATTACAAGCGCACCCAGTAGCTGTCAGCATTCGCAATAGAACGGGCACATACTGGGCTCAGTGCAACTACCGCAGAGTAGGCCAATATTCAACACATGCTTATTAATTACCACTCGGCCATAACTCAAGCTCAAGCAATGAGAGCGGGAGGGCAGCAACACCACAATTTGTCTATGGTGCCAGCAATTAGGGCATCGCTGGGGCTTATAATTTAAACCAGACGAAAACATTCCAGGCGAAATACTCCAGAGTAAAATCATCACTTCCCTCTTCTAGCAAATATTGCTTGCATTGGGCCCCAGACTGAGCGGAAGCATAAATACTTGGAATTGATTGGCTAGATAGACCCAATCGCCAGCGGCGGCCACTGAGCAGCATCTACTCCTCAACTACCGAGCAGCACCCAATGATTGAAGAGCTCCTGGGTCCGCCCTCGGGCCTGCTCACGCGCCAACCAGGCGTCGACATAGCGCAGCATCGCGGGATCATCGCCGGCAATTGCCCATACCAGCTCACTGCCAAGGTGATTATCGAAGGGGGCAATCAAGGCGGTGCGAGGGTGGAGTATCGCCCAGGCTGAGCCCCCTTCTGCAGTGGTGAGCAGTCCATCCAGGTCACTCTCAGCAGCGGAGTTGAAAAACTGCTGCTTCTGAGCCAGCGGAACCAACTGCAAGCTGAGCTTTCCACCATCACCAACCAGCTCGCGGCGAATCTGTTGGTGCAACTCAGGGTTGAGTAGCTGCGGATCGCTCACCCCCAGCCGCAGGGGCTTATCAAGGGGCTGCTGTCGCAGGTTCTGAATCATGGCCACCTTGGCATCAGGAACAACTAGGGCCAGATGCACGCTTTGGTAACCGCGACTGAGCTGGTGACGCGCCGCCCGCTGGGGAATGGATTGGATGCCCCCGACCGCTACATCAATTAACTCTTTGTCCAGCCACTGCTCCAGGGTCTGAAGCTGCGCCTGACGCACCTCCAGCCGAACGCCAAGGCTGCTTGCAAATCCCTTAACCATATCCAGGTCGTATCCCACTAGCTCGCCACGACCGTTTAGAAAGGCCCAGGGCAGACCGTCGGAACGCACCCCAACCCGAAGCACACCTCGATCCAAAATGGCGGCCAGGGCCACCAATTCAGGCTTGAGGTGCCGCAAAACGGCGGGTTGTGGACCGCTGCTGGCTGAAGCCAGAGCCAGCAATTTGCGGTCGTTGCTGTAGGTCCCCGCCAGGGAGCGATCTAGATAGATACGGGCACCGGCACCGAGGCCTCCCAGAAGCAGCCCAATGGCAGCAAGACCTACCACTAGGGGCAAGGGGCGCGGACGCAAAGCGGCAACAGTCGAGGCATAGACCAGAGTGACCAGGACCACCAAACCCTCCAGCGCCAGCACCTTCTCAAAGCGATAAAGCCATTCGCCGTTGATGTACACCAGCTGGAGCAAGTCGAGTGGCAAGCCATGGGCCTGGAGCTCCTGGCGGATCACCGCCTTCAGACCCGATACCGCTGCAGGTATTGCGGAGACAAGCATCCGCAGTGTGGCAGAGGGCTGGAGTGGCTGATCCACATACCAGCCGGCGAAGGGAATAAACCAAAGCGCCGCAACTTGACCAAGAGTGGGTAGGGCAAAGCCAAGCGAAACCAGTGGGGCGATCTCGTCGACAGCCTGGAGCTGCCGGCCAGAGGGATCCAGGGACGCGGGCAACGCATGGCGGAGGTTATCCACAAGCATTGGCAGGGCCATCAGTAGGTTTGCGCTACTGGCGGTGAGGGCCAGGGGGCCTTTCACAACCCACCACAACTGTGCCGGGGGCAAGGGAGTCAGGAGCAGTACTGCCGCAGCGCAGACCAGGCTCAGCACTAGGAAGGCCACTAGAGAAAGCTGAAAGAAGCCCTGGATTCGAAGCAACTGGGGCCAATCCAGGCGAGAGACGTTGAGGGCTGTCAAGGCAAAGATGCCAAAGGGGATCATCCGAGCCGTCAGCTTGTTGAGTCGTGCAAACAAGTCGCGCATCACCTCCAGCGGAGCCAGAAGGCGCTGGTTTTGCTCTACGCCCTGCAGCAAAATGCCCAGAACTGCACTGAACAGCACCACTGCGGGGAAGTTGTCATTCGCGAGGCCGCTGAAAATGTTGTCTGGCAGATATGTCTCCAGCAAGTCCACAGGTTCAGGGCGGTCAAACAAGCCAGCGTGGAAAAACTGGGAGGTGACCAACGGCGGCAGGAATTGGGGCAGCAGCACCACCAGCAAGCCCCCCACCAGCCAAAGCCCGAGCAGCACCAGCAACCCCGAGCGGGCAAAGCTGCGAATCATTCCCGGCCGCAAAGAGCCGAACCCCACCACCAGCTCACAGATCAGAAAGGGCATCACCACGATCTGGGAGGCCTGCAGAAACACCCGCCCTACAGGCTTAAGCATCTCCGCGGCCTCAGGCCAGAGCAGGCCGACCATTAGCCCCAACGGCAACATCAGCAGGCATTGATTGCCGATCGAGCGGGGCCAAAGCCTGGGCAGACGCCGCCCCATCAGAGTCCTAACGGCCAGAGCATGCGCAGGCCCAGCTGCAACTCCCGGCCCCGCATGCCCATTAGGCCCCAGCGCACGCTCCAGGGTGCCGTGGCAAATAGGGCAAGCATCGCCGCCAGCAGCTCGCCCAGGTTGAGCGTATTGATCAAAAAGCCGTACCACTGGGCGCTGGGCAGGGAAAAGAAGCTGGTGAAGTGACTGCGCAGCTGGGGCTCCGAGAAGCGCATCAATTTCTCCAGCCCAAATTGGTAGAGGGCGTGTTTACGGCGCAGCTCCGGGGGCCAGAGCGCCTGCCAGCCCGCCTGGGCCAGCTGCAGCGAGTCGGCGGCCGGTTCAGCCCGCAGCCGCGCCGCCACCGCCGCCGCCAGCACCGGCGCCCGGCGCAGTAGCGCCCCCACCATGTAGCCGGAGGCTGGATGCACCATCGCCGCAGCCCCACCAAAGGCCAGCACGGGCTGATCCAAATCCGGTAGCGGCAGGTTCATCGGAAACAGGCAAAACTCCTCGTGCTCCACCTGCTCGATCGCCACACCGCGATGGGCCAACCGCCGCTCGAGGCGCTGCTTGAGCGTGGCGTAGGGCACCGGCGGAGCCAGGGCCAGGGAGGTCTCCTCGACAAAAAACCGTCCCTGCCCCAGATCCATCGCATAAAGAAAAGTGGGGGGCTCCTGCCGCTCCGCTTCGCTGAGGTGATCGGCGCGATAATCCATCAGCACGAATTGCCCCGACTGCACCGGCGGCGCCGTGAAGCGTCCCACCACGCCGTAGGCAGCTTGGCCCGCCACCGGCCCCCGCTCAGGCCGCTGCACAAACACCGCCTTGTGGCCGCTGGCATCCACCACCAGCCGCGCCTCGATCACCGCTAGATCGGCAGCACGAGCAGGGGCATAGCGCACCTGGCTGCGGCCACTCCCATGGCTCAGCTCCTGTGCCTGCCCGCGCAGCCACTGCACGCCGGCGGCCTCACAACGCTCCAGCCAGAACTGCTGCAAGCGCGTTTTGTCGAACAGGCCGTAGTCGCGGCCGTGGCGCGTGGGGCTGTTGGCTGGATCGGCAGGGTCGCTGCTGCCGGAGCCGAAGTAACTGCAGGTGTCGCTCCAGCGGTGCTCCAGCAGGTGGCCCAGGCCTAGCGCATCCACCTCGTCTCCCCAGATCCCGTAGGTGTTGGGCCAGGGTTCGCGAGGATCAGTCGCCGCCAGCACTGCCACCGCCAGCCCCTGCTCCGCCAGCTCAGCGGCGATGGCCAGGGCCGCCGGGCCTGCGCCCACCACCAGCACATCAGTGGGCATCACACCGGTCGAAAGAGAGCTCATGCTGCATCACAGGGGCAGATAGAGGCTTCGTGGGGTGTCCTTAAAGGGACGGAAACCATGGTCCGCATAAAACGCCACCGCAGCAGGAGTCTTGGCATCAACAACCAGGGCATACCCTCCGACCGAGGCACTGGCATGGAGGCAACGTTGTACGGCCAGGGGCTTCTGCAGGAACCAGCACGAATGCCTGTTTAACACCACGGCGCATGTTCTGGTGCGCCTGCTGTTTTAAAAAGCGATCGAGGGCGGGCTCGCCACAGCAAAACTCCTTGCGATTGTGACGGGTTGGGTCGAGCAGCTCCTCCTCAAACACGGCTCACGCGCGTGCAGCCCTGCTCCAACGCATCCTGCAGGGCGGCGTTGGGCTCAAACGGCTGGGCGATGGCGGCATGAAAGGCCTTGAAATCCTGTTGTGACAGGGTGCTCTGCTGGTCGCGCTGGATGGCTTCGGCCGCACGCGCCTTGGCCGCGAGCCGCACAAACGACGCCATGGTCACCCCTCGCTGGCTGGGCTTTCAAGTTCGGCAGGGGAAGCGCCGGCGTCTTCGGTGGTGAGGGCGACAGCTTCATCCAGGGCGACCACCTCCAAAGGGGGCGCCTCCTCGTCGACGGGCACTTCCTCCTCCTCGGCAGCCGGTGGCACCAGCACCACTTCGCTGAGGCGATCGCGGGCATCGAGCTTCTGCAAGCGCACGCCCGTAGCCGCCCGCGACTGCTGCGGCACCGCATCGGCCTGGGTGCGCACGATCACCCCCTTCTCGCTCACCAGCAGCAGCTCCTCGCCAGCCCCGAGCACCTTGAGGCCCACCAGCACATCACCCTTATTGCGGAACTTGATCGCCCGCAGGCCCATGCCGGCGCGCTTCTGCAGGCGGAACTGATCCACCGGCACCCGCTTACCCAGGCCGCTGGCACTGGCCACCAGCACCCAAGGACCCTCGCTCGGTGCCACCTCCTCACTGTCATCGTCTTCGGCGCCCGCCGAACTGGCCACCCGATCGGCCAGCTCGGCGGGCAGCACATCCATGCTCACCAGCTGGTCGCCGGGGCGCAGGTTCATGGCCCGCACGCCGCGGGCGGTGCGGCCCAGGGGCCGCAACTCCTCGTCGTTGAGACGGAAGTGAATGGTCATGCCGTTGCGCGAGCCGATCAGGATGCTGTCGCCGGGCAGGGCCAAGCGCACCCAGGTGAGGGCATCCGCCTCCACCAAATCGATGGCGATCAAGCCATTGGAGCGGATGTTGGCAAAGGCCGATAGACGGGTGCGCTTAATCGTGCCGCCACTGGTGAGCATCACCAGCACACCGTCATCGGTGAATTCGCTAACCGCCAGCAACGAGGTGATCTGCTCCTCGCGGGGAATCGGCAACATCTGCACAATCGGCGTGCCCTTGGCAGCGCGGCTGCTGATCGGCACCCGATAGGCCGGCACGGTGTAAACAACGCCGCGATCGGAGAACAGCAGCAGGTTGTCGTGGTCGTTGCAGCTGATGAATAGCCGCACCGCCTCCTCACCCTGGGTCTTGGTGCCGGCCTTGCCGCGGGTGCCGCGGCTGGTGGCCTCGAATTCGCTCACCGGCATCCGCTTTAGGTAGCCGTTCTCGGTGAGCAACACCACCGAGCGCTCATTAGCGATCAGGTCGATATCCTCGAGGCCGCCCTCGAGATCCAGAATCTCCGTGCGGCGGGGCGAGTTGTAGCGAGTGCGGATCGCACCGAGCTCTTCGGTGATGATCGTGAGTACGCGCTCGCGATTGGCCAGGATGTCTTTGTAGTCGGCAATCTTGGCGACTAAATCCTCATGCTCAAGGCGGATCTTGTCGGCCTCGAGGGCCGTCAGTCGCCGCAGCTGCATCTGCAGAATGGCGTCGGCCTGGATCTCACTGAGGCCGTGGCGCTCCTGCAGCTGCACGCGGGCCGTGGCCGCATCGGAAGCAGCCCGGATCAGGGCAATGATCGGATCGAGTTGGTCTAGGGCCAGCAGCAGGCCCAGCAAGATGTGGTCGCGCTCCTCGGCTTTGCGCAGGAAGTAGCGGGTGCGGCGCTCGATCGTCTCGATGCGGAAGTCGAGAAACACCTGCAGCATCTTGCGCAGGGTGAGCAGCACCGGCTCCGACCTCACCAACGCCAGCATGTAGGCGCTGAAGTTGTTTTGCAGCGGCGTGAGTTTGAACAGGTTGTTCAGCACCACCTGGGGGTAGGCATCACGGCGCAATTCGATCACGATCCGCATGCCATCGCGGTCGGATTCATCGCGGATATCAGAGATCCCCTCCAGCTTCTTGTCGTTAACCAGCTCGGCGATCCGCTCAATCAGCGAGGCCTTGTTGGTTTGGAAGGGCAATTCGGTGATGATCACCGCATCGCGATCGGGGCGGCCCTTCACCTCCAGCGTTTCAATCGAGGCGACGCCCCGCATCGTCACTGAACCGCGGCCGGTGGTGTAGGTGTCACGGATACCGCGGCGACCCAAGATCTGACCTCCCGTGGGGAAATCCGGCCCCGGGATGATCGCCATCAACTGCAGATCGTCGATGTCGGGGTTGGCGATCAGCGCCAGCGTGCCGTCGATCAGCTCAGTGAGGTTGTGGGGTGGGATGTTGGTCGCCATGCCCACGGCGATGCCGGTAGAGCCGTTGAGCAGCAGCTGCGGAATCCGCGCCGGCATCACGGTGGGCTCCTGCTGGGAGCCATCAAAGTTGTCGGCGAAATCGACCGTTTCGGCTTCGATATCGTCGAGCAGGCTGTCGGTGGTCAGCGCCTGCAGCCGTGATTCGGTGTAACGCATGGCGGCCGGGGGGTCGCCGTCCACCGAGCCAAAGTTGCCATGCCCATTGACTAGGGGCATGCGCATGTTGAAGTCCTGGGCCATCCGCACCAGGGCGTCGTAGACGGCCGTATCGCCGTGGGGGTGGTACTTACCAAGCACCTCACCCACCACACGGGCGCACTTCCTATAGGGCCGGTCGCTGGTGAGACCCAGCTCATACATGGCGTAAAGGATGCGCCGGTGCACCGGCTTAAGGCCATCGCGGGCATCGGGCAGGGCCCGACCCACGATCACGCTCATCGCATACTCCAAATAGGAGCGCGACATCTCGTTGCGCAGATCGGTCAGGATGATCCTCGAATCACCGTTGCCACCGGACTCCCCCGGAATATCAGCACCGGGTTCGCTGGGGTCCGCCATGGATGACCGTCTTTACCAGTGGTCAGTTTATCTAAAGCCCAGGGGGAATGCCCAAATCCGATCCATTCCCGCCACGCCAGGAGGCGGAGCTAAGGCTCAAGCAGCAACGGGGCCAGCTGCAGGTGCGCGCCGCCGCTGATTTTCGCAGCCTGGTGCTGCAAGCCGGGCTGGCCGAGGCCTACGCCAGCACTGATGTGGTGGTGGCAGCCGATGCGGGCTTCAGCGACCAGGCCAGCCTGCTCCTAAGCCTCGGCCCCACGGATCCACCGATCCGCCTGCGCGACGGCCAGCTGGCCGGAGTGGCGGGGTTGGCGGGCTGCGGCAGCGGCGAGCTGGTGCTGCCGATCGGCGGTGGCCTAGGCGATGCGATGGGCGGCGCCCAGCTGCTCGGCGCCCTGCTGCAGGGCCGGGCCCTGCCCTTCAACGCCAGCGGCGAGGCCACCGCCCTGCACCCCCGCCGGGAGCTGCACACGGAGCTGGGGCTGGAGCAGATCGGCGCTGGCCGGCTGCTGCTGCAGCGGGCCATCAGTGAAAACGGCGTAGTCGCCCTCAGCCAGGCGGAAGGGCCCTGCCCCAGCCCCTACGGCACCCTGCTGGGTCCAGCCGCCAACGCCCTTTATTCCTGCGGCGGCGCCGGCAGCATCGGCCTCACCATGCCGGGTTTGTCGCTGCTGGGGCCTGGCTCACCGGTGCTGGTAGGCGGCGCCATCGGCTGGGTGATAGGGGCTGGCAGCGGCCACCAGCCCGGTTGCCGGCGCCAGGCCAGCGGCCACGCCCGCACCCCCGGCGCGGCCGCCGCCGTGAGCGTGGACTTACACGGCCTGCGACCCGAGTGGGTGCGCCCTTGTTTTTTTGAGGGCCATGGCAGCGCCCTACTGATTGCGATTGCGGCGCCTGTGCCCCTGATCAATGCCGATGTAGCGCGCCAGGCCGCCGCTGGCCCCCAGGAGCTCGAGGCGCCCGTGCTCGACCTGTCGGTGCCGCGGCGGATCAAACCCAGCCTGGGCTCGGTGAGCTACGCCGAACTGCTCAGCGGCACGATCCAGGTGGGAGGCCGCTCGGTGGCCTGTGCGCCCTCCCACAGCCCGCGACTGGCCGCCGCCGCCTGCGAGGCCTTAATAGCGGCCCTGATCGACGGCAGCTTCCCCCTGCGCCTACCGGTCGTGCCGCTGAGCAGCCGCCCCAGCTTGCTGCCGATTGAGGCCTAGGGCTTGGAGTCTTAGCCAACCGCACCTAAGCTCCCGCCACATTCCTATCCCCGCCGCGCCGCCCGCCATGGCCGACGACACCACCACCAACCCCGACGGGGCTGTTCAACAGCCCGCTCCAGAGGCGGCGCCCCCCGAACCCAGCATTGCCGCCACCCTGGTAATTGAAGCCAGTCCCAGCGCCGGCTCCAACTCGTTCAGTGACGAAGCCGGGCCCCAAAGCGGCGAAGGTGGTGAGTGGGAGGTGCTGCTGGGCAAGCTGCGCCAGTGGCTCGATCAAAACGAGCTCAACAACCTGTGGGCCCAGGCCCGCAAACCGGTCACCATCCTGGCTGGCCTGGTGGGCCTGCTGCTGGTGGTGCGGGTCTACAGCGCCGTGCTGGGTGCCCTCGACAGCCTGCCCCTGGTGCCCGGCCTGCTCGAGCTAGCTGGGGTGGTGTGGGCGGTGCGCTACGGCATTCCCAAACTGCTGCGCAGCAGCGAGCGCGAACGGCTGCTGGGCGGTCTGAGCCAAAGCTGGAAAGCCTTCCGCGGCAAGGCCTGATCCCACCTTGCCCCGCGGCCTGCGGGCGGCTGGTTGATAGCTTGTCCCGAATTAGTTAACTCCAGGTGGACATTCAGCTCGGTCGCTTCCGCACTGTGCGTCGTGCCTACGGCATCGACGAGATCGCCCTGGTGCCGGGTGGCCGCACGGTTGATCCAGCTATCACGGACAGCAGTTGGAGCCTCGGCGGCATCAGCCGCGAGATTCCGATCATCGCCAGTGCCATGGACGGGGTGGTCGATGTGGCCATGGCGGTGGAACTGAGCAAACAGGGAGCCCTAGGCGTTTTGAACCTGGAGGGCGTCCAGTGCCGCTACGACGACCCCAATCCCATCCTCGACCGCATCGCCGCGGTGGGCAAGGAGGACTTCGTGCCCCTGATGCAGGAGCTCTACAGCCAGCCGGTGCGGGAAGACCTGATCCGTCAGCGGATTGCCGAGATCAAGCAGCAGGGCGGCATCGCGGCGGTGAGCGCCACTCCAGTGGCCGCCCTGCGATTCGGCAAGGCCATCGCCGAAGCCGGCGCCGACCTTTTCTTCGTGCAGGCAACGGTGGTCAGCACCGAGCACATCGGCCCTGAGGGCCAGGAGAGCCTGGATCTTGAGCACCTTTGCCGCACCTTCGGGGTGCCCGTGATCATTGGCAATTGCGTCACCTATGAGGTGGCACTGAAGTTGATGCGGGCCGGCGCCGCCGGCGTGATGGTGGGCATCGGCCCCGGTGCTGCCTGCACCAGCCGCGGTGTGCTGGGTATAGGCATTCCCCAAGCCACCTCAGTTTCCGACTGTGCCGCCGCCCGCGACGAATATTTCACCGAGAGCGGCCGCTACGTACCGATCGTGGCCGATGGCGGCATCGTCAACGGCGGTGACATCTGCAAGTGCCTGGCCTGCGGCGCCGACGCCGTGATGATCGGTTCCCCCATTGCCCGCGCCAGCGAGGCCCCCGGCCGGGGCTTCCACTGGGGCATGGCAACCCCTAGCCCGGTGCTGCCCCGCGGCACCCGCATCAAAGTTGGCACCACCGGCAGCCTGGAAAAAATTTTGCGGGGTCCGGCCGGTCTCGATGACGGCACCCAGAACCTGCTGGGCTGCATTCGCACCTCAATGGGCACCCTCGGCGCCCGCACCATCAAAGACATGCAGAAAGTGGAGGTGGTGGTCGCCCCATCCCTGCTCACTGAAGGCAAGGTCTACCAAAAAGCCCAGCAGCTAGGCATGGGCAAATAAGCAAGGGCGGTTGTTGCTGCAGGCGGGACAGATTGCAGCGTTAGCCTCAGCAGGTGCGAGCTTCGGCTCTCACACTCCTCACACCCTCCAGCCCGGCGCGTCCGGGCCTTTTGTCTTCTCCCTGCCCAGGCTCACCGGATCACGACCTGCAACGGTCGTGGGTAGGCCTTAAACAACCTTGCTAGATTCGCCAAACCCTGATCCTGCAAGGATGTCCAGCGCCGCTGCTGTCACTGATGCCTCCTTTGAGCAAGACGTGCTCAAAAGTGATTTGCCCGTGCTGATCGACTTCTGGGCCCCCTGGTGCGGCCCTTGCCGCATGGTGGCGCCAATCGTCGACGAAATCGCCACCGAATTCGAAGGCAAGATCAAAGTTTTCAAGCTAAACACCGACGAAAATCCAAACGTCGCCAGCCAGTACGGCATCCGCAGCATCCCCACCCTGATGATCTTCAAGGGGGGCCAAAAGGTCGACACGGTGGTTGGTGCCGTACCTAAAACAACCCTGTCGTCCACAATTTCCAAGTACCTCTGAGCGCAGTTGAGCATCTAGTCCTGAGCGACCCATCCCATTTCGGCCAGAGCCCTTTGCAGGTTCTGGCCCATGAGCTCGAAAACCACCCCCAGCGGCATCTGATCGAGCGCTCCCTGGTTTCCCTGCTGCAGGTGGGTCGCCACGAGCATGGCCGGGATGAATGGCGGCTGATCAGTGGCGCGCTGGCCGACATCAGTGAGGCCCTTGAGGTCTTTCGCCCCCGCCGCCACACCCGCAAGATCACCGTCTTCGGTTCAGCTCGCACGGTGCAAAGCGACCCCAGCTACGCGTTGGCCGAAGAGCTGGCCCGCTATGCGGTGGCCGCTGGATTTGACGTAATGACCGGCGCCGGCGGCGGCATTATGGAGGCCGCCAACAGCGGTGCCGGCTGCGAGGCCAGCATCGGCCTCAACGTGGACCTGCCGTTTGAGCAGCACGCCAACCGCTTTGTGAGCAGCTGCGATGGCCGGCTGCTCCACTTCCGCTATTTCTTCACCCGCAAACTTTTCTTTTTGCGTGAGAGCGATGCCCTGGTGGTGATGCCAGGCGGCTTCGGCACCCTCGACGAGCTATTCGAATCGCTCACCTTGATCCAAACCGGCCGCACCCCACCGATTCCCCTGGTGCTGCTTGCCCCTCCCGGCAACCCCTTTTGGAGCGGCTGGAAGCGGGATGTCAGCCAGGGGTTGGCCGCCAGCGGCCTGATCTCCCCCGAAGACGGCGACATATTGAGGGAGGCCCACAGTGCCGAGGAGGCAGTGGCCCACATCAGCCGCTTCTATCGCCTTTTTCACTCCGCCAGGCTGGGCGACAACCGCATCGAGCTGCTGCTCAACTGCGCCCTGCAGCCAGTTCAGCTAGCTGCCCTCAACCTGCAGTTCGATGATCTGGTGGATGAGGGTGTTATCCAGGCGAGCGAGACCGTCGACGATGCCGGCCTGCTGCGCCCCTGCCTGAATTTCCACTTCAATCGCCGCCGCATCGGCCGGCTCTACCAGCTGCTCGACACACTCAACGGGCTGGAGGTGCCTCCAGAGCAGCTGCTTACGGAGCCCGGCCGCCGCCAACCCAGTTCTTCGGCCCCATGAGTCGCCTCGGCTTGATCGATTACGGCATGGGCAATCTGCACTCTGTGCAGCGAGCTTTCGAACGGCTTGGCGCAACGGTCCAGCCCGTTCAAAGCGGCGCCGAAATGGAGGGCTGCAAGGCCCTGGTGCTGCCAGGGGTGGGAGCCTTTGATCCGGCGATGGAGCGCCTGCGCCAGGGTGGTCTGGCCGAGGCGATCACGACCTGGTGCGATGCCGGCCGGCCCCTGCTGGGCATTTGCCTGGGGCTGCAGCTGCTGTTTGAGGCCAGTGACGAGGGCGAAGCAACTGGTCTGAGCCTGCTCAAGGGGCGGGTGCGGGCCCTGCCCCGCCGGCCAGGCCACCCGATTCCGCACATGGGCTGGGAGCCCCTGGTGCCAGCAAACCCCAGTCCCCTGCTACCGGCCGGCAGCCCGGAGAGCTGGGTGTATTTCGTGCACTCCTACGCCGCCGAGCCCAGTGATCCGGCCTGCAACACCGCCCTGGTGCGCTTCGCCGACACCGCTGTCACCGCCGCTGTCTGGCAAGGAGCCATTGGCGCCTGCCAGTTTCACCCGGAAAAATCAGGCCCCCACGGCGAGGCGATCCTGCGCCGCTGGCTGGCCTGGCTCGCTGCCTTATGAGCCTGCGGCTTAGCGGGGGCCGGCGGCTGCAGAGTCCACCGGGGAGCATCGCCCGCCCCACCAGCTCCCGGGTGCGGCTGGCGGTAATGAACCTGCTGGCAGCCGAGCTGCCCGGCTGCGCCTGGCTGGATCTATGCAGCGGCAGCGGCGCTATGGCCTGCGAAGCCCTGCATCGGGGTGCTAGCCGAGTTGTGGCGATCGAGCAGGACCGCCGCATCGCCGCCGTGACCCGTACCAATCTCGAAGCGGTGCATCAGGGGCTAGGTGACGCCGGCCGCCAAGCAAGCGCCTGGGCGGTGCACTGCCGCGAGGTGGGGCGTTGGCTGGCGGAGCCAAATCAACAGGCAGCCTTTGATTTGATCTATGCCGACCCCCCCTACGCCGCAGACCTTTATGCCCAGATAGCCAGTGCTGTGCTGGCAGGAGGCTGGCTCAATCCAGGCGGCACCTTGATCTGGGAATGCGCCAGCTCCAAGCTGCCAGCGATTCCAGCCGGGTGGAGCAAGCGCGATGAACGCCGCTACGGCAGCACCAGCTTGCTGCTGCTGGACCAAGTCAACTGAAGCGCCGTCTGAAGCTCAGACAAAAGCTCAGTCGAGCAGGGTGCCACGGCGATACTGGTTCCAGGCGGCTACAAACAAACCAGCCAGGGTCACGGGGATTAGACCGAGCACGATGCCGCAGAGCAGGGGTTCGATCATGGGAGCACTGACAAGGCGTTCAGGGCACAATTGTTCCACGCCCATCCCCCCCATCGCGAGCGCCCCGCACCAACTGTGACCGGCCAACCCCTAAACCCAGATGCCGCTAAAGGGCGCCGCGGCCTGATCGCTGCCCTTGTGGGCATGGCGGCCGCGGCCTGCATCGTGGCGGTGTTGCTAGTGCTGCCTGCAGCCCAGGCCGATCCCTACAGCCGTCAGACCCTTGAGCTCAGCGGCTCCAGCGAGAAGGGCGGCCGGCTGTTTCGGCTCAATTGCGCCGGCTGCCACGGCATCGCCGCCCAAGGGCTGGTGGGCCCCAATCTCCACGGGGTCGCCGCCCGCAAGAGCTCCCGCCAGCTGATCCAGCAGGTGGTGAGTGGCCGCACGCCGCCGATGCCCCGCTTCCAACCGGAACCCCAGGCCATGGCGGACCTGCTGGCCTATCTGAACGGTCTTGTGTGAGCGGCGCCGCCCAGCTGGCCGTAGTGCTGGTGGAACCCTCCGGGCCGCTCAACGTCGGCAGCGTTGCTCGCCTCTGCGCCAACTTCGACGTAGCTGAGCTGCGCCTGGTGGCGCCCCGCTGCGACCACCTCGGGGAGGAGGCCCGGCGCATGGCCGTACACGGCAGCTGGCTGCTGGAGCAGGCCCGCCTGTTCCCCAGTCTCAGCGCCGCCCTGGCCGACTGCTGCCGGGTGGTGGCCACCAGCGGCCGGCGCTCCGGCGAGCCCCTACCCCTGCAAGCACCGGAGCCGGCCCTGCGCTGGCTGGCCCAGGCCAGGGGGCCCTGCGCCCTGGTGTTCGGCCGGGAGGATCGGGGCCTCAGCAACGACGAGCTGCTCCAGGCTGGCCAGCTGCTCACCCTGGGCAGCGGCGACGCCTATGCCTCCCTCAACCTCTCCCACGCTGCAGCCCTGGTGCTGCATAGCTGGCATTGCTTAGGGAGCGGCTTAGAAAGCAGCCCTGAGGTTGGCGCCCTGCCGGAGCCAAGCGACCGCCAGGCCCTCGAAGCGATGCTCGGCGATGCCGAGGCCCTGCTGCTCGACGTGGGCTTCCTCCATCCCCACACTGCCCACGCCCGCATGGCCAAGCTGCGGGGGCTGCTACAGCGGGCCCAAATCTCCACTGAAGAGGTGGCCCTGGTGCGCGGCATGGTGCGCCAGCTGCGCTGGGCTAGTGAGCGCGGGAGCAACCCTGGCCAGACCCCTTAACTTCAGGTCACTTCGTTGGAGTGGCCCGTGACCGCTGGCCGTCAGCCCCGTAGCCCCAAGAACCGCTGGGGAGGCCCCTTTCGGTTGGTGTTGCGCCTGGTGGTGATGGGAATTGGTCTGGGCGTGGTCACCGGCACCAGCCTCAAGCTGCTGGCCCCCCGCCTGGCCCAAGGCGCCAGCAAGGCCCCCAGCCTCGACCTCGGCGCAGCCCGCAATAGCAAGGGCCTCGATCCGGGACAGTTCGAAGCCCGCACGGAGCTGGCAGCGGTGAGCAAGCGCTGGAGCGAGCTGGCAGCAGCCCAGAAAGGCCTCACCGCCAGCGCCTTCCTGCTGGTGCTCGACGACGGCCGCTTTGCCCAGCTGCAGCCCGACCTACCCCTGCCTGCCGCCAGCTCAATCAAAACGCCGATCCTGCTGGCAGGCCTGGAAGACCTCGACAACGGCAAGTTGCGCTGGAACGAGCCCCTGCCCCTCACCAAAGAGGTGGTGGGCGGCGGAGCCGGCTGGATGGCCAACAAACCGGTGGGCACCCGCTTCCCGTTTTTTGAAGCGGCCACCGAAATGATCCGGGTGAGCGACAACAGCGCCACCAACCTGCTGATCAAGCGTTTAGGCGGCAAAACGACCCTCAATGAGCGGTTCACCGCCATGGGCCTGCCCTCAACGGCAGTCAATAACTGGCTGCCCGATCTCGAAGGCACCAACACCACCAGCAGCCGCGACCTGGCCAAGTCGATCGCCATGGTGGATGTCGGCGAAATCCTGAGTCCCCGGGCTCGGGACCTGTTTAGGGAAATCATGGGCAGCTCCCGCACCAACACCCTGATTCCCCTGGGCTTACTCCAGGGACTCGGTAAAGATGCCGCCGACCCCGACAGCGAACTGCTCAGTTTCGGCATCACCGTCTACAACAAAACCGGTGATATCGGCATTGCCTACGCCGATGCGGCCCTGATCCAGCTCCCCAACGGCCAGCGCGCCGTGGCGGCCTTCATGGTTAAAGGTCCGTTCAACGACCCCCGCTCCACCGATCTGATCCGCGCCATGGCAGCTGAAGTTTCAAAAACCCTGGTAGGCCGTAAATGAACCGCCCTCGCCTGCTCCAGGCCAGCTGGCTGCCCCTGCTGCTGCTAACCAGCCTGGCTGCCCCCGCCCTGACCCAGACCAAAGCCAACCCAGCGGCCCCGCTGCTGCGCCCCCAGACCGTGGCGCCCTTGAGCGGCGGGCTGGACCAGCTGCTGCTGGTAAACGACAACAACCCCGAGCTGATTCGGGCGCCAGGGATCCTGCTCTCCACTTTCCCCGGCGCCGGCCGCGGCGTGCCTGCAGCCCACCTGGATGTGGCGCTAAACGGCCGCTTTGATCTGTTCAGCCATCACGTGTATGCGGGCAAGCCGGAGAGCCTCGACTCCACCATGTGGCTGGCGGTGCTGGCCGCTCCCCGCGGCCCCGGCCCCGTAACTCTGAAGCTGCTGGCTGGCTCAACGGCCCTGTCTCAGGCGGTGGATCCCGGCCAGGCCGGCGCCCCCTTCCTGCCCCTGCCATCCCTGATGGTTCAGGGCACTACGCCGGTGTGGGCTGGCCCCGGCAGCCGGGTGGCCACCGAATTGCTGGCCCGCCAGCGCAGCCCCGAGCTGCCCACCAGCTGGACCCTGACCACAGGCGCTCCCACCACCCTGATCGTGCTGCCCCTGCCGGTGCGGGGCCTGGACCCCCTGCTCAACGGCCGCAACCTGCAGCTGCGGCTGGAAAGCTCTGGTCCCGTGAGCCTGGCCACCCTGGCGGCCTTCGGCCGCGGCAATGAGCCCCCGGACGCCGCCACCTGGGCCGCCCTGCTGGAGGGGGGACTCAGCCCCCGGGAGCACGCCCCCAGCCCGCGGGGCAGCAAAGGGGGGATGGTGTACTCGCGGGTGAGTGGGGTGCAGGTGGGCAGCACCTGGCGCAGCCGCCTCAGCGATCCGGGCAAAAACTGGCTGAGCGTGAGCCGGGCGCCGATCTCCTGGCCGATCAGCAGCCTGGAGCGGGGCACTCTCGGCAGCGGCCAGGTACAAACCGCCGAGCTCCAGGCCTATTACCCAGGCACCGCCTGGGCCGCCCACGGCAACTACGGCGTCGAATACGACCTCAGCATCCCCCTGCGCAACGACACGACCAAGCCAGTGGCGCTGCAGCTGGCCCTGGAATCGCCGCTAAAGGGCGATGCCGCC
>NZ_JAGQCO010000016.1:0-49663 GCF_024346235.1 Cyanobium sp. BA5m-21 | reverse complement strand
GCAGGAGTGGTTCGGTGCCACTGGCGCGCACCAGCACCCGGCCCTGTCCCTCCATCGCAATCTCCGCCTGCTCCACGGCGAGCCGCAGCGGCTCGCAGGCTTGCCACTGCTGGCGCCGTTGCCGGTCTGGCACCGTCACATTCACCAGGGTCTGGGGGTAGGGCTTGAAACTGCTATCCATCCAGTCGGCCAGTGATTGGCCACTGCGGTGCAACAGCGTGGCCACCTGCAAAGCGGTGAGCAGTCCATCGCCACTCATGCCATGGCGGGCCGACAAAATATGGCCCGACTGCTCGCCACCGAGGCCAGCGCCCATCTGCTCCATCGCCTGGTGAACGTATTGATCACCAACGGTGGTGCGCTCAAGCACCCCTCCCTTGGCCTGCCAGGCACGCTCAAAACCGAGGTTTGACATCACCGTGGCAACGATGCGATTGGCCGGCAACTGGCCCGCATCAAGCAGGGACGATCCCCAGAGATAAAGGATCTGGTCACCATCCACCACCCGGCCCCGGCCATCGACCGCCAGCATCCGATCTGCATCGCCATCGAAGCCAAAACCCATGCTGGCTCCGCTCTCGAGCACCGCGCGCCTGAGCGGCTCAAGGTGGGTGCTGCCGCAGTCCACGTTGATGCGCGCCCCATCCGGCTTGCCGTGCAACACGGTGAGTTCCGCGCCTAAGGCCCGAAACACCGCCTCTCCACAGGCAGAAGCCGAGCCCCAACAGAGGTCCAGCACAATCTTGCAACCTTCTAAGCGCCGACCCATCACGCTCGCCACCAAGGACCGCTGGTAGTCGGCCAGTAAATCGGGGCGGTCGTGCACAACTCCTGTGCCCAAGAAGCCGCCGGAAGCACCTATTGCCGGTCCAGCCCCCACCCCCTGCAGCCCAGCCTCGATCGCCTGCTGCTGGCCGCGGCTCAGCTTGGCGCCGGAGGCCCCAAACACCTTGATGCCGTTGTCTTCAGGGGGGTTGTGGCTGGCGGACACCATCAGACCTCCAGCCGCGCCAAGACGGCGAATGGCGCCAGGAATCGCTGGCGTAGGGCATAGCCCCAGGGTCCATACCTCCCTACCTGCAGCCGTGAGTCCGGCGGTGAGCGCCGCCACCAGCATCGGGCCACTGCTACGGGAGTCCATGCCGATGAGCACCGGCGCCCCTTGGGGCAACACCTGGCCGCACCAGAAGCCAACCTGCAAAGCCAAAGCCGGGCTCACCTGGGTTCCCACCCGGCCACGGATGCCATCGGTCCCGAAACCGGCCACACCACCCCGCAGGGGCAGGCCAACGGGATGGGGAGCCAGGTCGGCCATGGGCAGCAGCAGATGCCTCAGTGATGTCCAGGTTACGTGGGCTGCTGCAAAGCGCTCACCATGGCTGGCCTGGGCCAGGTAGGGGCCTGAGCCCATTCAGCGCCAGCGGCGGGGCCACCAGATCCAGAGCACCAGTTCGCCAATCGTCCAGAGCAGCAGCGCACCAACCACCCAGCCGGGCAGCCAGCTCAATGGCCAAAAAGGGCGCAGCAGCAGCACCAGGCCCGATACCGCCAGCACCCGCAGAGCCCGCAACCGCTGCTCAGCCCCAGGCAAGGTTGAGAGATAGGGGGGTAGGGAGGGCAGGCGCACCAGCTAAGTGGGATTCACACCTCCCCAGAATGCCGAAGCTGCGCCGCTATTGCCCTTGGCTCGCCTCCCCCTGCTGCTGGCCCTCACCTGCTTGGGCAGCGGCGCCGCCTTGGTGGGCGGCAGGGCACTGCTGACCCTGATTCCCGCGCCAGACCCCAGCACACCCACCCCAACCCTGGAGCGCCTGCGGCGGTTCTCGCCCGATCCGGAACGGCGGCGGGAGGCCAGCTTGCTGCTGCTGCCGCGCCAGGCAAAAGGCGACCTAGCCGGCGAGCGCCGGTTGCTGCGCGGCCAGGGCTGGGGTGGCGATGAGCTAGCCGCCCTGGTGCTCAAACGCGATGCCCTGGCCGCCGAAGCCCTGGGTGATCAGAAAGCCGCCCAGCAACGCTGGCAGCAGCTTGTGAGGCGCTTCCCCCACACGCCCGCCTCAGCCGATGGGCTTTATGCCCTGGGCCGGCAGCAGCCCCAGCTGCGGCAGAAACTACGCAGCCGCTTCGCCGCCCATCCCGCGGCCCTCGCGGCCGCCGTGGAGGCGGGCCCGAGCGACGCAGATCGCCTCCAGGCAGCCCTGCACCTGGCCCGTCACGGTGTGCGCTGGCCCGGTGCGGGGCCACGCTTGCGCCAGGCCTGCCAGAGCACGCCCGCAGCAGCTACCCCTAGCCAGCGGGACCAATTGGCCAGGGGCCTGGCCCAGCTAGGCGATTCGGCCGCTGCCCTGAGCTGCCTCAAGGGCAGTCCGCCGAGCCCAGCAACCCAGCTAGCCCTCAGCCGGGCCCTACTCGGTGGCGGCAGCCAGCAGCAGGCCCAGGCCGAAAGTCTGCTGCTGCAACTGGCCAAATCCGCGCCGCGCTCCAGCCAGGCCAGCGAGGCCGCAGCCCTGCTCAGCGAACAGCCCGGGCCCAGGGCTCTCCAGGCCTTGAAGGGGCTGCCCTCTGCCCTGCAAGCCACGGCCCCGGTGCAGGCGCGGCGGGCAATGGAGAGTGGCGACATCGGCGCGACGCTGGCGGTGCTGCAGCGCTGGCCCAAAGATCCAGCCAGCTGGGAACTGCAGTGGCAGCAAGCCCGTCAGGCCCTGCTCAAGCGCCAATGGGCAACGGCCACAACGCTGCTGAGTGCGCCGATCGGTCGCGAATTGCCGGTGGGGCTGGTGGGACGCCAGCGCTTCTGGCTGGGTTTCAGCCAGAAGCAGCAAGGCGCCACCGCCAAAGCACAACGCACCTGGACTGATCTGACCAAACAGCATCCCGGCGGCTACTACGGCTGGCGGGCGGCGGTGCGCCTAGGCCGCGGCGATCTCAACCTCGATCCCCGCAGCAGCCCGGCCCTTGTGCAACCCCAATGGCACCCCCTGGGCAGCGGCGACTGGCAGATCGACCGGCTCTGGCGCCTGGGCCAACCCCTGGAAGCCTGGGAGCACTGGCGCACGGAGCGGAGTTCCCCCCCCACTAGTCCCCAGGAGCTGATTACGGAAGGCCGGCTACGCCGGGCCGTGGGAGACCACTGGATAGGACTCGGCCAACTCGAGCAAGCCAGCCTGCGCCTACCGGTGAATGCAAACTGCGCCCTGGCCCAACAGCTTGAGCTCGACCTGCAAACCGCCAGCTTCGTGGCAGAGCTCAAGGAGGCTGGCGCAACCGCCGGGGTGCCGGCAGCCCTGCTGGCAGCCGTAGCCAAACAGGAATCGCGCTTCAGCCCGGGGGTGAGCTCCGGCGCCGGTGCCGTCGGCTTGCTGCAACTGATGCCGGCCACCGCCGCCGAACTAGCCGGCACGCCCCTGGCAGCCGATGACCTCACCGACCCAGCCCGCAATGCCCAGTTAGGCGCGCTTTACCTAAAGCAACTGCTGGGCCAGTGGCAGGGCAACCCCGTGCTTATGGCTGCCAGCTACAACGCCGGCCCCGGTGCCACCTCTGGCTGGGTGACACCCCAACTGCAACAAGAACCGGAGCTATGGATAGAGGCCATCCCCTACCCGGAAACCCGGCTGTACGTCAAAAAAGTGCTCGGCAACTTTTGGAACTTCCAAGAGAGGCCGCTGGCTAGCTGCTAGCCACCGCTTGCCAGCCAGCGGCCTACCCATGCCCCTGACAACACGAGCACACCCAGCACCCCTGCCAGGAGCACCGGCGGGGGTGCCACCCGAATCCGAGCTAGATCGAGGCGTGCCAACAACACAGTGGTGCCCAGGATCAGCACATTCGTGAGCACTTTGAGGTGGAGCAGATAGAGGCCACCCACCGTGACGATCAACAGGCTGATCACCAGGCTCATCACCCGACTGGCGGCCATCAAATTGGAAATCCGCTGCAGCAGCAGGTCGGGCATGGTGCACACCACCACCACCAGCAAGGCGTGGAGACAGTCAAGCGACCAGAACAAGCTGGATAACTGCCCCATCCCCGACGCTGCCGCACCCTCGAGCGGCTGGCTCCACTGCAAGCCCTCGTAAACGGATATCACTACCAGCACCAGCAGCATCGGCGCCCGCAAGGGCAGCAACAGCAGACGCAACATCGCCATCACGGGGGAGCCAGCACCAGGGAAATCGCATCCAGAGGGCAACTCGGAATGCACTGTTCGCACACCAAGCAGCGTTGCGCATCGAATTGCAGCTGCCAAGCCGGCTGGGTCAAGCTGAGGGCACCGCTGGGGCAAACGCTCGAGCAGAGGCCGCAGTCGATACAGAGACTGCGGTCTACGGCTATCTGACCCGGCGCCCGGTTAAGACCAAGTCCCTGACTTTCTAGCCAGGCTTCCGCAGCCGTCAGTTCGTCGATGTCACCGGAGAGCTCCACCACCATGGTGCCGCTCTGGTTGGGGGAAATCTGGGCGCGCAGGATCTTGGCGGCGATATCGAAATCCACCGCCAGCCGATAGGTGATCGGCTGATGCACCGCTTCGCGGGGAAAGTGCAGGGTTAGGCGCCGTTTCACGAGGATCCGGTTCGCGGGAACAGCACGCTTACCTCCGCAAAACGCTAGCAAGCACTGGCAAAGTGCAGTCATGACCAACTCCACCCCGAATTCCGGCCTGGGGCCAAGCGAACGGCTGCTGCTAGTCGTGCTGGCGGCCCTACTGGCAGCGGGCCTGCTGTGGTTCCGGGGCGGACTGAATCCGGAGGCTCCACTGGAACGCTTGGCGCGCCAATCCCTGGATCTACCCGTGGCCTTGCGCAATGGCAAGCCAACGCTGGTGGAGTTCTACGCCGACTGGTGCGACGCCTGCCGCACCATGGCTCCGGCAATGGAAACGATCGAAGCCCAACACCGCGGCCAGCTTGATGTGGTGCTGCTCAACGTTGACAATCCGCGCTGGCAGCCGGAGCTGGAGCGCTACGACGTCAACGGCATTCCCCAACTAGAGCTGTTCAATGCTGCCGGTGAAGCGGTGGGCCGCTCGATTGGCGCCCGCAGCCTCAACGAATTGCGCGCTCTCAGCAGCGCCCTGATCGCCGGCGCCCCCCTGCCGGCCCTGGCCGGAGTGGGTGCCGTCAGCAACCTGAGCCAACCCGCTGGCGAAGTTGCGGCAGCGGAGCCAGCTACTGCCACGATGGCCGGACCCCGCAGCCACGGTTGACGCCCGCCATGGATTCCCGTTTCCGCGTTGACCTGATCGCCGCCACGCCTAACCCCCAGCAGTGCGTTTATGCGGGAATGCATCAGGACTACAGCGAGGGCTTTGTGGCGGCAGACTCCGCCAACTGGCCCGAGGAGAGCAAAGCAGGGGAGATCTGCATCAAACGACTTCTCGCCGGCGAGCGCGGTCACTACGGCCCCTTAGAACACGCCCAAATCGTGCTCAACGTTGGCTGGTTTCCCCACTCAGTGATGCAGCAGGCGCGTACACACCGGGTGGGGGTGAGCTTTGACGTGCAATCCATGCGCTACACCGGCGATCGCATCTGCAAGGCCGCCAATGGTGAACTGGAACTGGAGGAGGTGTTCTATCTACGGCCCATAGGTAGCTATAGCGACCGGCAAGGCAAAAAATACGCCTACACAGAAGAGCAGCGCTACATAGATCTAGAGCTCTGCAGGGCTGCGGCGGCTCGCTACCGCGACCTTTTGGCGGCTGGCTTCGCCGAGGAGCACGCCCGCGGCATCCTGCCCTTCGACTACCGCCAGCACTTCGTGGTGAGCTTCACCTTGCGGGCATTTCTGCACTTCCTTGACCTGCGGGCGAAGCTCGATGCCCAGCAGGAGATCCGTGAGCTCTGTGATCTGATGTGGCCCCACCTACAGGCTTGGACACCCCAATTTGCTGACTGGTATGAAAAGAGCCGCTTACATAAAGCCAGGCTCGCCCCATAAGGCGAACCACCTGGCGCACCTCTCGGTGCGCCAGGTGGTTCGCCTTATGGGGCATTTTGCTGGGAACTAGATACGCGCCAAGGTAACCCGTTCGGGCTGATGCTGATATTTACCAGCCCGATCTTGATAGGTTGTCTCGCAGGGATCGCCCTCAAAAAAGAGCAGCTGACAAATTCCCTCATTTGCATAAATGCGGCAGTCAGCACCCGAAGAATTACTGAACTCCAGGGTGAGGTGACCCTGCCAGCCGGCTTCCGCTGGGGTCGTATTAACAATGATGCCTAGCCTGGCGTATGTGCTCTTACCCAGGCAGATCACCGTGATATTTGATGGCACCTTCATCTTCTCCAGTGCTACTCCCAAGCCATAGGAATGGGCCGGCAAAATAAAATAGGATCCGTCCTCGTCTTCGCGCAGGGGAGCGGGCTCCAGGTTCGCCGGGTTGAACCGCTTGGGGTTCATCACGGTGCCAGGCACATGCCGAAAGATCAAAAATTCCTTGGCCGACAACCGCAAGTCGTAGCCATAGGAAGAACAGCCGTAGCTGAGCACCGGGGAGCCCGCCGTAGCGGGATCGAGGTGGCGCACCAGGCTCGACTGAAACGGCTGCAACATTCCTACCGCAGCTTGCTCGTTGATCCAGCGATCGTTCTTCAGCATCAGAGGCCTCGGCGCAACTGGGTGACCTGATCAGCCATGGCCATCAACTCAGGAGTCATGGCTGGCCCTGTCAAAATGACATCTAGATGGGCTGGTCGGCGCTCCAAGGTTGCCAGCACTTCAGCCTGCTCGATGTAGCCCAGCTCCACAGCCAAGCCCAGCTCGTCGAGCACCATTAGATCCACCGCACCACTGAGCAGCTGCTCGCGGCTGAAGGCCCACACCTGGCGCACCGCCTCCAACAGCTCGAGCCCCTGGTGGGCAGCTGGCTCTGACAGACAGCCGGGCACACCGGGCCGCAGCCATTGCAGTCGCCCACACAGCCAGACGCTGCTGCCGAGGCCCTGATCTACACCGCCCTTAAGGAACTGAGTAACTAGCACCCGGCTACCCAAGCCGGCACTACGTAGGGCCTGGCTGAGCACGGCTCCGTAACTGCCGCGGAAAGGCGCCGTATGGATTTGCAGTAAGCCCTCCGACTGGGCCACCAGCCGCAATGCCGGCGCAGCAGAAGGGGCGGACGCGGCAGCCGCCACAGCCAAAGGGCGATGGCCAGAGCGCTGAGGTTGGTGCTGGACCGCCGGAAAACCAGCTCCAGAGGAGGAGGAGGTGAGGCCTGAGACGGGCAAGCTCGCGGTCATGAACAACCTGAATAAGAACCTTGAAAATCGAAAAACAGACCTGGGGCGCCGCGAGCAGCCCATGGCCTCGCGGAGCTGAATGTAGCGGGATCGAGCCGCTCCACAAGCAAACGACACCATCCCTAGCGGAAACATACGTACTGGTGCGCAGGGGGCGCCGGCGGTGTCGTCTCAAACCGTGTGTATTGCTACAAGCCGCCCCCCGGGTGATCCTTAGGGTCCCGGCACTTGCCAAAACCTTGATGGTTGGCGCTACCCACGGATTTAGCCGTACCGCCAACACCCCATCGACGGGTGCTCCTGGCGTGGTGGCAGGCATGGGCAGCGCCGGCCAGGGCAACCCCACCCTGTTGGAAGTGATCCGGGGCCTGGCCGGCAGCAGTGTCGAGACGATCGAACGGGGCAAAACGATTTTTTTTCCCGGCGATCCAGCCGAGCGGGTCTATCTGCTGCGGCGCGGAGCGGTCCGGCTGTCGCGGGTATATGAATCAGGCGAGGAGATCACCGTGGCCCTGTTGCGCGAGAACAGCCTGTTTGGTGTGCTCTCGCTGCTTACCGGCCAGCGCTCCGATCGCTTCTATCACGCTGTTGCCTTCACCAGGGTCGAGATGGTGACCGCACCAGCCACCTCCGTGCGCCGTGCGATCGAGCAGGACGCCAGCGTGGGCTTGCTACTGCTGCAGGGCCTGTCTTCGCGAATACTGCAGACCGAAACGATGATCGAAACCCTCACCCACCGCGACATGAGCTCGCGGCTGGTGAGCTTCCTGCTGGTGCTGTGCCGAGATTTCGGCGTTCCCAGCTCGGAAGGGATCACGATTGATCTGCGCCTCTCCCACCAGGCGATTGCCGAAGCGATTGGCTCCACCCGCGTCACAATCACTCGCCTGCTGGGCGACCTGCGCAACGACGGGCTGGTTCAGATCGACCGCAAAAAGATCACTGTGTTTGATCCAATCGCCCTAGCTAAGCGCTTCAGCTGAAGGCCAGGGATACTGGGGCCCTCCGGGGACGTATGTGACGGGCTGGCTGCTGATCCTCGCTCTGCTCGCCCTGGGGGGAGTGCTCTCCACCCTGGGCGACCGACTCGGCAGCCTGGTGGGCAAGGCGCGCTTGAGCCTGTTGGGGATGCGGCCCCGCCGCACCGCCGTGTTGATCACAGTGCTCACTGGCAGCCTGATCAGTGCCATCTCCCTCGGCCTGATGCTGCTGGTAAGCGAGCGGCTGCGCACGGGCCTGTTTGAACTCGATCGACTGGAGCAACGGCTGCAAACCAGCCGCAGCGAACTGAGCCGCAGCAACAGCCAACTAGCCAGCAGCCGCCTGCAGGTGGCGCGGGCCGAACAGGGCAAACGCGAGGCTCAGACGCGCTTTGAGCAGGCCCAAGCCCGCGCCAGCAAATTGCGCCAAGAGCTGGCGCCACTTCTAACCCAGCGCAACCGGTTGGAGCTGGAGCGCAGCCGTCTCAGCCAGGAGGTGAAGGGGCGGGATGCGGAAATCCGCCGCACCGAAGCGGAACTAGCCCAGGTGCGCCGCCGGATTAGCGCCGGAGCCCAAGAACTTAAAGACCTGGAGGGCAACCTGATTGCCCTGCGCCGCGGCGACGTGGTGCTCAGCAGCGGTCAGACCCTGGCCAGCGCCAAGGTGACCCTTGAGCGCCCCGAGCAGGCCAAGGAGGTGATCACCGCCTTGCTGCAGCAGGCCAATCTCAACGCCTTCAGGCGGGTGCTGCCCGGCCAGCCCCCCGATCGCCAGATCCTGCTGGTACCCAAAAATGACATCAGCAAGCTGGAAGGCCTGCTCGCCAAACCCGGCAGCTGGGTGGTGAGCATTCTCTCGGCCGCCAACGTGCTGAGGGGCGAGCGCCAGGTGCTTGCCTTCCCAGACCTACGCCCCAACCGCCCAGTAGTTAAAGCAGGTGAAGTGCTGGCCAGCACCACGATCGAGGGCGACCTCACAGCCCTGGAGCCGGTTTCGCGGCGACTCAACCTGCTGCTGGCCGCTGCCTATGCCCGAGCCCAGCGCCAGGGCACATTGGTGGAAGGGCTGCAGTTCGATGCGGCCAGCTTTAAAAAGCTGGCCCGGGAGCTGAGCGAGCGCCAGCCGGGCCAGGTTGCCCAACTAGAAGCCCTCGCCATCAACAGCGCCAGCACCGCCGACCCAATTGCAGCGGAATTGCGCTGGTTGGCGGCCCCATCTCCCGCCCAATCGGGTCCGGGCCCTCGCCGCCCATGACGAGCGCTGCGGCGGGCCTGGTGGCAGGCCTCGATCCCGGGCGCAGCAAATGCGGTCTAGTGCTGGCTGATCCTGCCGTTGGCCAGATCCGGCAGGCTGCCATCCTGCCCCCACAAGCCTGCCTCGCCCTGCTCAAAAGCTGGCAGCAAGTGGGGCTTGGCCAGGTTGTGCTCGGCAATGGCACCGGCAGCAAAGACTGGTGCAGCCAACTTGGCCAGCAGCGGCTGGCGCTAGCTGTGGTGGATGAGAGCGGCAGCACCCTGGCGGCCCGGGAGCGCTACTGGCAGCTTTGGCCCCCTAGGGGCTGGAGGCGGCTGCTGCCGGCGGGCTTGCGATTACCACCCCGAGATATCGACGATGTGGTGGCCCAGCTGCTGATAGAGCGCTACTGCGGGGTGACCCTGCAACGCAGCAACCAGGAGGTGCTGAGGCGATGGCCGCTGCCGGTCGCGCTGGAGGCTGAATCGGTTTAAAAACGGGCCCGAACCGTAAAGATGTAGTCACCGCCAGGCTCGAGCTGGTAGTCGACCTTGAGCAGATAACGCAGCAGGGCATCCTGGATCAGAGCCCTGCCCAAAGAAGGCTCAACGCTGAGTTCACCGCGGTCAAAGGCCCAGCGGAAACTCCATTGGTAGCCGCCCGCACTCACCTCCCCCTCCAGCACCCGCTGGCTGAAGCTCTGGTGCAGCACCCGCAACTGGGCAGTGGTGGAGGGAAGGCGTGCCATCGGCTCAGGCTGCCGCGCCCTGGGGCTGAAAACCGTTGAGTCGGTTGCCAGCCCGCTCCAGGCCGAGGAGCTGGATCAGGCCAATACCTGCCTCCACCTCGCGCAGCACCTCCTCGAGCAGGGGCTGCTCGGCAGGCGTGAAGCGTCCGAGCACATGGCCAACGGTGCGGGCGCGGCGCTCGCCGGGATCTTGGGCGGGGGCGCCAATACCAATACGAAGCCGCGGAAAGTCCTGGGTACCTAGGTGGCTGATGGTGCTGCGCAGGCCGTTATGCCCCCCGGCACTGCCCGTAGCCCGCAGTCTCAACTTGCCGAGGGGCAGGTCCATGTCGTCAACCACCACCAGCAACTGGGCGGGCTCTAAACCAAACCAGTCAAGGGCTGCGCGGATCGAGCGACCACTTTCATTCATGTAGGTCTGGGGCATCAACAGCCGCAGCCGGGAAGGCCCCGAACCCACCTCAGCCAACAAGCCCTGAAGCTTGGGCTGCTGCCGAAAAGATGCACCACCAGCGCAATCTGCTAGACGCTCAAGGGCCATAAAGCCCACGTTGTGGCGAGTACCTGCGTACTTGGCTCCAGGGTTACCCAGGCCCACCACCAACTGCAACGACAACTCAGGCCGCGGGACCATCGAGAGGCTGCTCAATCAGCTCTGGAGCATCAGCCGCGGAGGCGTCAGCTGAAACAAGCTCAGTTGCAGAAACTGCAACTGGGAGGTCAGCCGCAACAGGTTCGGCGGTGGTGATCGCCGTGCGCAGCTCCTTTTCGAATTCAGAGGAGGCCGATTGAAAACCCTTAAGGGTGCGGCCCAAGGTTTTACCGAGCTCCGGCAGCCGCTTTGGTCCGAACACCAGCAGCCCGATGGCGGCAATTACCGCCAGCTCAGGCAAGCCAATGCCAAACACATTCATCAGCCGAGGCCGTTCCAATTGACAGTGATGCCCTCGAGCAGCAAGGACTTGTTGTACAGCTGCAGGATGATCAGCAGAAACACCAAGAAGAGCACCATAAAAATGCCCATCACGGGCGTGGTGCCCCAGCCGGGGACGACCTTCCCGTACTCAGAATTGAGTGGCCGCAGGATATCTCCGAGGCGGGTGCGTTGGGCCATGTCTGCTGCAGCCTCTCGGGCATGGATTCGCTTTTAGTACTGTAAGGGCCTCGCGTACCGCGCCGCGGCTGTCCGTCGAGAGTTGTGACGCAACCCGTCACCTGCATTCCCCTTCCGCCTCCATGGACCCCACCGCCACCACCAGCTCCCCGGCCCTTTCCGTGGCCCTCGCCGTGCTGGCGGTGCTGCTTTCACTCACCGGTTTTGGGGTGTACCAAGCCTTCGGGCCGCCCTCCAAGGGCCTCACCGACCCCTTTGACGACCACGAAGACTGAGCCCTAAGCGCTGACCCAATCAGGGCGCACTCGCCAAAAGCCCAGGCTCCACGGCGCCAGCAACCAGGGATCTTCAGAGAGCTTTCCCCGGGAAATCAGAGGCTGATCCAGGCCATCGAGTCGCTCCAGCAGCTGCCAGCTCTCTCCCAACTCCAGGTAACGGCGGCAAGGGGAACAGTTCTGCACGGTGAGCACCACGTCTCCCGACTCCCCTAGCGGCCGGCAGCCCAGTAGCAACAGCCCCTCGCCCAGGGGAGGCAGGGCCTGATGTCGTTTAGGCCGGCCCTGGGCCGCCGCCGGCCGCAGCCATAGCGGTTCCCTGAAGGCCACCGCCTGCTTGGGCACCTGATCCCGGCACCAACCTGCTGGGCAGGGCGCCAGGGCCAGCCGCAGGCGCTGCAAGCCGTTATCGGCGCCAGGATCGGGCCAAGTAGGCGCCCGCAGCAACGACACACCCAACTGCTCCGGACTAGCCGACACCCCCTGGGGCCCATCGAGCAGCACCGCCAAGCCGCCGCCAGCAGCCACAGAAGCGATCCAGCTGATCGCTGGCAGCTCCCAGCGGGCCTGCTCGCGGGCAGTGACCGGCTGGGCTGGCCGTTCCAGCACGCCACCGGAGGTATCTGCCGCCCAGCGCTGGGCCGACTGGGCCAAGGGGATCTCCAGGCGCAGCAGCTCATGGCGCTGGCGCCAGTCGACGCTGAGCACAAGCTCGAGCCAGGGGGTATTGGCAAGTAAGCGCCCCTCAAGCCGCACCGCACTTGCCCCGCACTGGCCCCGCCACACAAAACTGGTGCACAGCTCGCCCTGCTCCAGCCAGCTGGGCTCGCCCTGCCACTGCCAGGCCAGCGGATGGTCCCGGTAGCCCGTGGCGATGTCCCAGGCATCCCAAAACTCACCTCGATCGGCAAAACGCCGCCAGGCCAGCGGGCCTGCCAACTGGGGATGATCCTGGCTATCCCACAGCTGCTCGAGGCCCCGCGGACCCAGCTCAAAACTCACCAAACCGTTGCCGCAGCGCCAGCCCTCTCGCCACACCGGCGCCTCAACCTGAGCTACCTGAGGGGCCGCCGCTGCGACCGTTCGCTCTAGGGGCAGGGCGGCCACGCCCGCCAAGGGCGGCAGCTGCAGCCACTGGCCGCCAGCCCGGGCCGGCTGGGACGGCAGCTTCACACCGCCGCAACTCCAGCCGCCCAAAGGCACCCGCAGGCTGCGGGCCCGGGGAGGCAGGGGCTGGAGCTGGGCTACCCACCAACCCACGCCCACACCGTCATCTTCACCCTCACCAGCTCCTAGCCAGGCCTGCAGAGCCCGATCCCGTTGCAGGCAGGCGCTGCGGCGCGCTGCCCGCCACTGGGGCTCGGCCTGCTCGAACACCTCTGGAATCGAGGTGCCGGGCAAAATGTCGTGAAACTGCTGAAAAAGCAGCGTTCGCCAGTCGACCGTTTCAGGATCGCCGGCTAGGGCCTGGGCCAGCTCCGCCTCCCGCAGCAGCCGCTCGAGTGTGCGGTTGTGGCGCTTCTGATCAGGGCGCGAGGTGGCGCAGCCGCGATGCAGCTCCAGGTAGAGCTCGTCGCGCCACACCGGCAGCCGGGGCGCCAGCGGCTCGAGGTCAGCCAAATAACCCCGCAAGCTGCCGTGATGCTGGGGAGCAGCTTCAGCTTGCTGCTGCCAGAGCCGCAGCTGCTCGAGCATTTCAGCGCTGGGGCCTCCACCGTGGTCGCCCACTCCGGGCAGCCACAGGGCCGAATCAACCCCGGTCGCGCCTTGCCAAGCCAAGCGATAGCGCTCCATCGCCACGGGATCGCCATCGGTGCCGATCGGGGCGTTGATCAGGGCCAGCAGCTCGGAACCACAGCGGCTGCGCCAGCGAAACAGCCGGTGGGGGAAGGGATTGGTGGCGTTCCAGGCCATTTTGTGGGTGCAAAACCAACGCACGCCGGTGCTGCGAGCCACGGCCGGCAGGCCGCTGGCGAAACCAAAGCTGTCGGGCAACCAGGCCAGATAGTGCTCCAGCTCAGGGAAGCTGGCGGCGCTGAATTGCTGGCCCAGCTGAAACTGGCGCAGCAGTGAGGAGCTGCTGATCAGCACGCAGTCGCTCTCCACCCAGGGGCCGTTGATCGGTTCAAAGCGACCGGCTGCCACCGCACGCTGCAGGCGGGCGAACAGGGCCGGCCGGTGTTGCTGCAGCCAGGCGTATAAGGCCGGTGTGGAGTGGCCGAAATGCAACTCCTCGAAGCGCTCGATCAGATCAAGGGCAGAGGTGAAGGTGCGCTCGGCCGCTTGCCAGGTGTCGGCCACCGGCCAGAGCCAGGCCAGATCGAGGTGGGCATGGCCCAACACATGAAACCGACCCGTCGGCGGTTCGCCGCTGCGCAGCTGGGCAAGCTCAGCCTTGGTTTCAGCCAACAAATCCAACGGATCGGCTGGATCCAGGGGCTCGAGCTCGAGACGGCTCTCGATCAGGGCACCGTCGTCGTGCAAGGGGCTGCGCAGGCGTAACTCCAGCTCAAGGGCCTCCCCCTGCCACCAGCGCTCGGGCAGCAACCAGCGGCAAGCGGTGTCAAACAGGTCGCCGCCATGCACCGGCACACCATCCACCCGCAGCTCCACCTGGTCGGCCCACCAGCGCAGCACCAGCCGGGCCTGGGCAACGGGCTCCGGCTGGTGCAGCTGCAGCCAGGTCGCCGGGCAAACCAGCCGCAGCCGTAGCTCCCGCCACTGGCCACCCCGCGGCCAGATCACCAACCCCCGCGCTGCCCAATCCGGACGACATTGCTGGCCCCAAGGATCGTCAAGGGCTGGGCCAAACCGCCCTCCCGCCTGCACGCAGCGCCAGGATGGTTGGAGATCCCAGCGCGAATGGGTTGGCCGCAAACGTGACTGAATCGTTTCAATCCGTGGGGTCTGCCCTAGTCCTGAGGCCTCAGGCATCGTTGGATGGCAAGCCGAGTCCCATAGGATGATCCCGCAGCTGCGGGGTCGACTAGGCCCTTCAACGCGCCTGTCACTCCCTGTCACCCGCTCGCCATTCCCCAAGGCCGAACCATGCTCGCCCTCAAGATCTCGGTTTATTCGGTCGTCTTCTTCTTTATCGGGATCTTTGTGTTCGGCTTTTTGGCCAGCGACCCCAGCCGCACCCCGAGCCGTAAAGACCTGGAAGATTGATCAGCTGGCACTAGGCAGGCAAGATCCTGATTCTGTTTGTGGGATGATCCCCAAAAGGACCTGCTGCGCCTGATTTAATCGTGCCAATTTCAGACACGCTTCCTTCAACACTTCGGGCTCAAGAAGGTATTAAGGGCTGATGGATTTGGCTGGCAATTCCCACCGAGTGCCTCTGGGGAAATCGCCTTTAAAAAGGCTCGCTCACCAACTATTAACAGCTGCTTGCCTATCCGTCCTATTCGCTCCAGAGGCTCTGGCAGGTGAAATTCCCAGCCAGCCTGGGGCGGTCAAAGCCTCTAGTTCCGTTATTCCTGCTCCCAACTTTGCTGTAATCAAGGCCGATCAGCAAGGCTACGACCAGCAACTGGGCCGGTTTGTTGCCACCGGCAACGTAGAAGCCCGCTTCAATGGCTGGCGCCTGCTGGCAGATCGAGTCGAACTGGCAGAAGCCAGCCGCAGTGTCTACGCAAGCGGGCAAATTCGCCTGATCAAAGGAGATCAATACCTACAAGCAAGCCGTCTGCGCTATAGCGAACTAGAAGACAGCGGCGAACTTGACGACGTCTATGGCGTTATCGAGCAGGACACCCTTGCCCGGGAAATCAATTTTAAAGAGGTCAACTCCCCAGATCCCAACGCCAAAACGAACGGTCTGCCGTCTAACTTCAGCCAACCAGCGTTTGCCTGTCCGCCACTCAGCACAGATCCTGCCAATAGAACGCTGGTGCGGGTGTTGCCACCAGGTCGCAGCAGCCTGCCCACCATGCCAGCGCCAGCCGGCTGCCCTGGCAGTGAGCTCTCGACTCCAGCTCTATCTCTAAATAGGGCACTGGAATCAGTTGCTTTCGGCCCCCCCCAAGCGGGCGGCCCGCAGGCACAGGCGATCTCGATGGGATCTGGGAAACCTGTCGTTAAAGCAACTGAGATCGAGCAGCTGCCAGACGTGGACTCAAAGGTGAGCAACGTGACGTTCCAGCAGAGCTGGAGCACCAGCCTGAAGCTCGACCTGGGAGCCGTTATTGACACCACGGACTCGCTCAACAGCAATGGGCAGGGCTACCGCCCGCCCGCAAACAAAGCGGGCACGATCAGCCGCATTCGCTTTCAAGGAGCCCAGATCCAAATCAGAGGCAACCGCTGGACTGCCGAACAAATTGCTTTTACCAACGATCCCTTCACTCCTGCCGCCTCTTGGAGCCTGGCCCGCAAGGTGGTGGCCGTTATGGATGGGCGCGGCGTGACCCGCATCAACAGCCGCAGCAGCCAGATTCTGCTGGACGGCAAAGTTTCTTTGCCGGCAATCACAAACACAACCATCGGCGCCGAAGAAGCTCGTTTTGCCTGGGATACGGATAAAGAAGATCGCGATGGCTTCTTTATTGGCTACAATATGGAGCCAATAAAAATAGGCAAGCGGGGCAGCTTGCAACTCCAGCCCCAGCTGAATGTGCAGCGGGCCATCGAAGGCCGTACCAGTAGCTATGTGCTTCCTGGACAAAGCCTGGCTAATCCCACCAGCGAACAGACCGCCAAGCTCGCAGATATGTTCGGCCTGCTGGCGGGACTCAACCTGCCCATGGGCTGGCTCTCATTAAATGCTGAAGCCAGCCTGTCTACCCTCAACCCAGACAACTTCCGATCCGGCATCCGCAGCACCAGTCGCCTGACGGCTCCACTCAACCTGCCCGGCCATACAAGCGCAAACGCTGATCTATTTGGATCCTATCGCGAGCGCATTTACAATGGCAGCCTGGGACTTCAAACCGTAGTTTATTCCTATGGCGCCAATCTAGCTGGCAACGTGGTCTTGAATCAGCCCAAGGCTCAGGCTGCCCCCCCAAAAGCTCCCTACTTAGCACCGGTGAATCTCAACTGGGCAGCCCAATCTGGAGTCTACGAAGCAACATTATTTGAAGCAAACACCCTTGATTCTTTATGGCGTAGCTATGCCAACCTCGCAGCAAGCACCACCCTGCAGCTCTGGCAGGGCTCTGCCCTTGATGCCAGTGAAGATCCCAAGCGGGGCTTGCGCTATGCACCTGTGCCGGTAGTACCAGGCCTGGGAATCAACTTCGGAGCCAGTGGCTATGCAGCCACATATAGCGATGGAGCAAACCAGAACACCCTCACCCTGTGGGGCGGACCTTCGTTCACACTGGGACAGTTTGATCGACCCGTATTCGATTACACCCGCTTCTCCGCCTCAATCGCTGGCACCTTTTTAAATGGAGCCAGCCCCTTTGGCTTTGATCGCACGGTAGATCTACGCACCCTTAGTTTTCAAGCAGCCCAACAGATCTATGGTCCAATTGTGCTGGAAGCTGGTGCCACCTTCAACATTGATAATGGCTCCGAATTCTATGGCGACGTTTCCTATTCCTATGTGGAATTAAAACTGCAACGCCGCTCCTACGAGCTCGGGGTCTACTACAGCCCCTACGACGGCATCGGCGGCATCCGCATCAAACTCAACGACTTTAACTTCAACGGCAATGGCACACCCTTCGTGCCCAAGCCTAGAAGCCGTTGATGTAAGGCAACGATGCAGCGGTGCGAGCCAGCTCGCCGTCGTTGGCCAGCAACTGGGAGGTGGCATCCCATTGCCCAGAAGCCAGCATCTGCTGGGGACCGGACTGGAGTTCTAGCTGCCAAAGCTGCCCCCGTGAGGCTTCCAGGGTGGCCTTAGCCAGCGACAAGCTCAGCTCCTGGCCAGGATCGGCAATCAGCGACTCTTGCAGACTCAGCACGCTGGCGTGGGATGAGGTGAAACAGGGGATTCCCAAGGCCAGACAGTTGCCATAGAAGATCTCAGCAAAGCTTTCCCCCACCACCGCCCGGATGCCCCAGCGCATCAACGCCTGGGGAGCATGCTCACGACTTGAGCCACAGCCAAAGTTGCGGTTCACAACCAGCACAGAGGCTCCCTGCAGCCCTGCTCGATCGAAGGGATGCTCCCCAGAGAGCTCGGCCCGATCATCGGCAAACACCTGCTCGCCAAGCCCATCAAAGGTGACACATTTAAGAAAACGGGCTGGAATGATTCGATCGGTGTCAATGTCGTCACCGGCGATAACAACGGCGCGCCCGCGCACAGCCGAGATAGGGCCAAAGGGAAAGCTGGAGGTGGTCATGGCCGCGGTCATGGCGTGGTGTTAATCATCTGGCGCACATCACACACTTTGCCGGCAATTGCGGCCGCAGCCACCATCGCCGGACTCATCAGCAGGGTGCGGCCGGTAGCCGAGCCCTGGCGACCCTTGAAGTTGCGATTACTTGAACTAGCGCTGATCTGGCGGCCCTCAAGCCGGTCTGGATTCATGGCCAGGCACATCGAGCAGCCGGGCTCACGCCACTCAAAGCCAGCTTCCCTAAACACCTGGTCAAGCCCTTCAGCTTCCGCAGCCGCCGCCACCTGTTCAGAGCCAGGCACCACAAAGGCCTTGATGCCCGGAGCTACATGGCGTCCCTTGGCCACCGCCGCAGCCGCCTGCAAATCGGACAGGCGCCCATTGGTGCAGCTGCCAATGAAGCAAACATCCACCGCTGTGCCTGCAATCGGAGTGCCGGGCTGCAGATCCATGTAGCGGTAGGCCTCCTGGGCCAAGGGCCGCTCATCCGGCTCTGTCTGCTCCATGGTTGGCACCGTTTCATCAACGCCGATGCCCTGGCCGGGGGTGATACCCCAGGTGACTGTCGGCGCAATTGCCGCAGCATCGAAGCGCACCTCATCGTCAAAAACTGCGTCTGCACCACTGGCCAGGCCACGCCACCAGGCCACGGCCCGCTCCCAGGCTTCAGCCTTGGGGGCATAGGGCCGGCCTTGCAGGTAGGCAAAGGTGACGGCGTCGGGGTTGACATAGCCGCAGCGGGCACCGCCCTCGATTGCCATGTTGCAGAGGGTCATGCGCTCCTCCATCGTCAAAGCATCGATGGCTGGACCGGCAAATTCGTAGGCGTAGCCCACACCACCTTTGACACCCAACACCCGGATGATGTGCAACACCAAGTCCTTGGCATAGACGCCCGGCTGCAGCTGACCCTCAACCCAAATCCTCCGCACCTTGAGCTTGCCCATCGACAGGCTCTGGCTGGCCAGCACATCGCGCACCTGGCTGGTGCCAATGCCAAAGGCAATCGCCCCAAACGCCCCGTGGGTGGAGGTGTGAGAGTCGCCGCAGGCGACGGTCATACCCGGCTGGGTGAGGCCCAATTCGGGGGCAATCACATGCACGATTCCCTGGCGGCCGCTGCCGAGGCCATGCAAAGGGATGCCGTAGTCGCTGCAATTGCGCTCGAGGGTGGCGAGCATCTCCTCAGCCAGGGGATCAGCGAAGGGGCGCGCCTGGGATGTGGTGGGCACGATGTGATCAACCGTGGCCACGGTGCGCTCGGGGAGTCGCACCGGTAGGCCCAGATCTTTCAAGGCAGCAAAGGCCTGGGGGCTGGTCACCTCATGAATCAGGTGCAACCCGATAAACAACTGGGTGGAGCCGCCAGGCAACTGGGCCACCCGATGCAGATCCCAGACCTTGTCGTAGAGGGTGCCGGCACTCACGAAAGGTCCGTTCGACTGAGGCTTAAGCCTAAAGCTGCGCCCCGGGGGCGTCGGCCAGCCGCAGGCGCAAGCGATTGAGCGCTTCACCGCTCGTCAACCGCTGGATCCAGACCCGGCCACGCGTGGCGCCAAAGCGCACTGCCTCGCTGCTGCAACCATCAGGGCCGGCAATGGCGATATGCACAAGTCCTACCGGCTTCTCAGTGCTGCCACCCCCCGGGCCGGCGATGCCGGTCACAGCAATTGCCCAGGTGGCACCAATTGCACGGCGAGCGCCCTCAGCCATGGCGATAGCCACCGGATCGCTCACGGCGCCTTGGCTCTCAAGCAGCGCCGGCGGCACCCCAAGCAACGCCTGCTTAATCGAGTTGGCATAGGCAATCACGCCACCAACAAAGCCATCAGAGGCTCCGGGCACCGCCGCCAGTGCCGCCCCCAGCCCCCCGCCAGTGCAGCTCTCAGCTACAGCCAGCGTCTCACCGCGGCGGCGCATCTGCTCAAGCACCACACTGGCCAGGCTGTCGTCATCGGCGCCGAAGCAGGCCCTCCCGGAGCGGGCCCGGATCTGCGCCTCAAGCGGAGCCAGCAGTACCTGGGCTTCAGCAACGCTGCCTGCCCTGGCCGTGAGTCGCAGCTTCACTTCACCGGCGCCGGCGTAGGGAGCCACAGTTGGGTTTTCTAGAGCCAGCAGATCGGCCATCTGCTCAGCCAGAGCCGACTCGGAAACGCCCCAAAAGCGCAACATGCGACTGGCGAACACCCCCTCAGCCAAACCAGCTGAGCGCAGCCATGGCTCTGCGGTGCCAGACCACATCGCCTCCATTTCGCTTGGCACGCCAGGGAAAGTGAGCACCGTGAAACCTGGCTGAATGCCCGGGGCCGCAGGCGGGGTCCAGATCATGCCGGGGGCGGTGCCGGTGGGATTTGGCAACACCGCCGCCCCTGCGGGCAGAAATGCCTGCTTGCGGTTACTGGGGGAACAGAAACGGCCGCGCGCGCCGATGCGGGCCTGGATGTCAATCCAGATCTCTGGGTGCTCCACCAGGGGCGTGTCAAAGGCAGCAGCGATAGCTTCTGTGGTTAGGTCGTCTGGGGTCGGGCCGAGGCCGCCGGTTGTGATCAACACCCGGCAGCGACCTGCCGCTTCCCGAACCGCGGCCATCAGACGCGTGCGGTTGTCACCAACCACGCTCTGGCGCTGGTGGGCGATGCCCAGGGCCGCCAGCTGCTCCGCCAGCCAGCGGGCATTGCCATTGGTGATGTTGCCGAGCAGTAGCTCGGTGCCGATGCAGAGAATCTCGGCGCTCACAGCCTCACAGCTCCCGAGTGGCCGCAGGCTGCTGCAAGGCCCGGCGAGTGCTAACCAGCACCCAGATCAGCACCGCAGTAGCCAGGGCCAGCCAGAGAAAGCGCAATTCAGCATTCACCAGCACCAGGGCCAGGGAGCCCAACCACTGGGTGAAGGCATAAATGAGCAACACGGTGCGGCGATGGCTCAGTCCCGTCCTCAGCAGCCGGTGGTGCAGGTGGCGTCGATCGGGATAGAAGGGAGAGTGGCCTTCGCTGAGGCGCCCCATGATCACTGCCGACATGTCGGCCAAGGGCAGCGACAGGATCAGCAGAGGTAGTAGCAGGCTGACGCTGGTGAGCCCCTTGGCCGGGCCGACAATGCTGATCGCCGCCAAGGCAAAGCCCAAAAAATAGGAGCCGCCGTCGCCCATGAAGATGCGGGCAGGGTTGAAGTTGTGGCGCAGGAAACCGAGGCAGCTACCGGCCAGCGCCGCGGCCAGCAGGCCAGCAGCAGGCTGATGCAGGCTGAAACTCACCGACAACAAACCCACTGCAGCGATACCGCTCACGCCCGCCGCCAGACCATCGAGACCATCAAGCCAGTTGATGGCGTTGGTGATACCCACCAACCAGATCACCGTTGCCAGCAGGCTGAGCCAATCTGGCAATGGCAGCAGCAGATCAGAGCCTCCCCACCAGCCCATGGGGATCTCGATGTTGCCGATGCGCACACCCTCGTTCCAAGCAACCATCGAAATGGCCAACTGGCCGGCCAAACGGGGCAGGGGCGGCAGGGCATAGAGATCATCTGCCAGCCCGATCAAGAAAAAGCAAAGGGCTCCAGCCAGGGTGGTCCAGATCAACTGGTCCTTTTCAGCGGGAAGGTTGGCGAACCCACCCAAGGCCCAGGTGAGACCCAGTGCTGCACTAAAGGCGATAACAATGCCGACCCCTCCAAGGCGCACCATGGGAGAGGTGTGCTGCTTGCGGGAATCGGGAGCATCCACCAATCCCAAGCGCAAGCCTAGCCGGCGTACCACTGGCACCACCAAAGCCGTGCACAGAGCAGCAACGGCAAAAGTGAGCAAGGCGGCCGCGTTGGGGCTGTAGGCGAGGGTCACTGAACCAGACCGAAGCAAGCCGAAAAATGGCCTTCAGCAAACAGCTTACGGGCGTTGAAGTGGATCAAGCGTGCTGAAGCTCACGCGCTGCTGCGTAAAGCGGGAAGCGCTCACAGAGAGCCGCAACCCGATCGCGGCAGCGCTGCTCAATGGCGCTGTCTTCGGGATTGAGCAGGCGATCAGCAATCACATCGGCCACCTCGCGGAAGGCGGCTTCGTCAAAACCGCGGGTGGTGCAGGCAGCGGTGCCCAGGCGCAGGCCGCTGGTCACGAAGGGCGACTGGGGATCGAAGGGCACCGTGTTCTTGTTGGCGGTGATGTGCACATCACTCACCAGCAGGTCAGCCACCTTGCCTGTCATGCCGATGCCGCGCAGATCCAGCAGCACGATGTGGTTGTCGGTGCCGCCGCTCACCACGGCGATGCCGCGCTCCTGGATGCGCTCGGCGAGGGCCTGGGCGTTGGCAACTACCTGCTGGCTGTAGACGCGGAAGCAGGGCTGTAGGGCCTCACCAAAGGCCACCGCCTTGGCGGCGATCACGTGCTCAAGTGGCCCGCCCTGGCTGCCGGGGAACACGGCCTTGTCGAACTGCTTGCCGAACTCGGCATCGCGGCAGAGGATCAGGCCGCCGCGGGGGCCCCTCAGGGTCTTGTGGGTGGTGGTGGTCACCACGTCGCAATGGGGCACGGGGTTGGGGTGCACGCCCGCCGCCACCAGGCCGGCGATGTGGGCCATATCGGCCAGCAGGTAGGCGCCCACCTCATCGGCGATGGCGCGGAAGGCCTGGAAATCAATGGTGCGTGGGTAGGCGGAGTAGCCGCACACGATCAGCTTGGGCTTGTGCTCCAGGGCCAGCTGGCGGATGGTGTCGAAGTTGAGCTGCTGGGTGTCGGGGTTCACGCCGTAGTGCACGGCCTTGAACCACTTGCCGCTCACGTTCACCGGGGAGCCATGGGTGAGGTGGCCGCCATGGCTGAGGTCCATACCCAGGATCGTGTCGCCGGGCTGCAGCAGGGCCAGGAACACCGCGAAGTTGGCCTGGGCACCGCTGTGGGGCTGCACGTTGGCCCAGGCGGCACCAAACAACTGCTTGGCCCGCTCAATCGCCAGCTCCTCGATCGCATCAACATGCTCACAGCCGCCGTAGTAGCGCTTGGATGGCAGGCCTTCGGCATATTTGTTTGTGAGCACCGAGCCCTGGGCCTCCATCACGGCTCGGGAGGCGAAATTCTCAGATGCAATCAGCTCCAGGTGGGTTTCCTGGCGCTGTAGCTCCTTTTCAATCAGCCCGGCGATGGCGGGGTCTCCGGCAGCTAGGGACTGGTTGAGGGCAGCACCGCCGGGGTTGGTCATGGTTAAGGGTTGAATCGTTTGATGATCGTAAAGACCGGAGCCGGGCATCGGATACCTCAACGTCGAAGCCAACCCACAAAAAAACCGCCCTAAGGCGGTTTTGAAAGAAGCGCGCCTGGAGAGATTCGAACTCCCGACCCTCTGATCCGTAGTCAGATGCTCTAATCCGCTGAGCTACAAGCGCATGGGTCCATTTTCACCGCACGGAGGGCCCATCCGTCAAACACCCCGTCCTCGCCTCCCCATCAATGCCCATCCGCTGGTACGGCCCCGCCAACCCCGAAGACCCCACCTACAGGCACTTCGAACGGATCGTGAACCTGACGCTCCACGCCGCCCTATTCGCCGCCCTGAACAGTGGCCTCTGGTTGGTACAGGAAATGCGTCACCCCTGGGCCCACCTCAACTGGCTCAGCCTGGGTTGGTTGGTGGTGTTGCTGGCTCACGCTGGCGCTGTAGTGGTTCTGCGTCCAACCCCCCGGCCATGACCCTCTCCGCCACAGACCTCAAAGAACTGGAACTGGTCCTGGCAGATCGCCTTTATGTGCAAGTTGCCAGTTGGCACCTCTACCTCGGCGACGCCGGCCTGGCCCAGGCCCTGGCGATCGAATGTTCCGCCCGACTGGACCAGGGGGCGGAGGTGTGCGCACGCCAGGCCCTTGAGGCGGTGCAGGTGCCGATCGGCGCCGGTTCCACCCGGCTGCCCCTGGCTCGGCTGGTGCCCGCCGGCCAGCTGCGGGATCTCGAAGAGGTGCTGGAGCAGTTTTGCCGATAAGGTTGCGGGAACTGGCGACGGGCTGTGCTGGTCATTGAGGTAACCAACGCCCGCGATGTGGTGCGTCAACGCCTGGGTCGCCTGGGCGGACGCCTAATTGGCAAGGTGGTGGACGCCGAGGCCCAGGTTGAAAAAGCCCTGATTCAGGAGCTAGAGACGGCCTTCAAGGAATTTGGCATTGAGGCACGCATCTTTTCGGTGGACGGCCCCCGGATGCTGGGTCGCTCCCACCTGGAGATTCCAGTTCAGGTGCGAGCTGAACGGGACGTTCGCCTCGACCCCTAGCGACTGGCGCCAATTCGAGGCAAGCGATCCCGCAACTGGTCGGTCAGATCCTTGACCTCTGGCACCTGGGCAAGGCTGGCCACCACGCCATAGATCAGCACACCCACTCCGCCGGCAAAGCTGCACTCCAGCAGCCGGCCCCAAAGACCAGTGGGCCAGGCCACAGTTACTGACACGCCCCAGGCCACCAGTCCGGCCAGTACGGCAGCACCGAACAGCAGCATCGTGTCGCGCAGCCACAGCCGCAATGGCAGCCCGCCGAGCTTGGTCTGCAGCGCCAGCAGCAAACCCACACAGGTGATCAGATTCACCGCCACGGTGGCCAGCACCAGGCCGGCGGCGCCGCAATAGAGGCCAGGCAGCAGCTGGGTAGCGCCGGGCACCGGTCCGCCCACGAAAGCCCAGCAGAAGAGCGCATTCAGCCCAATCCCCGCCATCGACCAGCGGAACGGGGTAACCCCATCGCCGAGGGCGTAAAACACCCGCACCAGCACGTCGCGAGCCAGATAGGCGGGCATGCCGATGCCGTAGGCCATCAGCAGGTTGCCCACCAACTCCGCAGCACCGGCATTGAAAGCTCCCCGCTCATAGATCAGAGCCACGATCGGCAAAGCCAGCGCCACCATCAACGCCCCCAGGGGCAGCATGCTGGCGTTGGAGAGCATCAGCCCCTGGCGGATACGACCGACCAGCTCAGGTCGATCGTCCGGTGCCGTCAGCCGGGCATAAACCGGCAGTAGCGGCACCAGCAGGGCATTGGAGAGCAGCCCGAGGGGCGTTTGCACGAGCAGGTTGGCGTAGCCCAGACCCGCCGCCGCCGCCGGGATGCCCGAAGCGAAAAACAGGGACACAAACACGTTGATCTGCAGCATCCCCGAGGAGAGGGTGGCGGGCCCCATCACCTGCAGCACCTCGCGCACACCGGGGTCCCGCCAGTCCCACACCAGCTGAAAGCGTTGCAGCCCTTGCCGGGCCAGGGCTGGCAGCTGGATCAGCCACTGCAGCACCGCCCCCAAAGTTGTGGAGCCGGCCAGCACCACGCCGCCAAGCACCGCCGTGGTGGGCAGGGTGATCGCTGCACCGAGCTGCCACCACAGCACAGCGATACCAGCGATCACGGCCACGCTCGAGAGCAAGGGGCTCACCGAGGGCAACCAAAATTCATCAGCAGCATTAAGGGCTCCAAAGCCGAGGCCGATCAGCCCGGCAAATAGGGCCATCGGCGCCATCCAACGCAGCTGCAGTACGGCGATGTCGTGGCGGGTGGCATCCAGGCCCGGGCCCACCAGGGTGATCAGGGGGCCAGCGAACACCAGCAGCAACACCGTCACCCCGAGCAACCCCGCCCCCACCAGGGTGTTGATTGCTGCCAGCACGTAGGCGCCCTCCTGGCGGGGCCGGCGGGCCAGCACGCTCACCATGGCGCTGTGGAAAGGTCCGTTAATGCCGCCCAGCAGGATCAGCAGAAAGCCGGGCAGCACGTAGGCGTAGTTGTAGGCGTCGTAAGCCGCGCCAACGCCGAAGGCTGCTGCAATGGCTTGCTGCCGCACCAAGCCGGCCAACTTGCTGAGGGCAGTGGCCACTGCCACAACCAGGGCAATGCGCCTGAGGGACTTTGCCATCAAGTGGGACCCAAGGCCCGGGAGTTGGCGGCAGTATGGCTGGCCTGCTCCAATCCACCCCACTCCGCCCGCCATGGCCACCTGCGTGCTCAGCCTCGGCCCCCTGGTAGAGGGCACCTTGGTGAAGCGCTACAAGCGCTTCCTCGCCGATATCGAACTAGAAAACGGCGAGCTGGTCACGGCCCACTGCGCCAACACCGGGCCGATGACCGGAGTGCTGCACCCCGGCGGAAGGGTGCGCTTGCGCCACGCCCCTTCCCCCAGCCGCAAGCTTGCCTGGACCTGGGAGCAGGCCCAAGTGCCTGGCGCCGATGGCACGCCCATCTGGGTGGGCATCAACACGGCCCTCCCCAACCATCTGGTGCGGGCCACGATTGAGTCCGGTTGCCTGGAGCCCTGGCTGGGGCCGATCGCAGCCATCCGAGCCGAGGTGCCCTATGGCGAAGGGCGCCGCAGCCGCATCGACCTGCTGCTCACCCCAGCGGAAAACGCCGCCGATGCCAGGCCGATCTACCTGGAGGTGAAAAACACCACCTGGAGCGAAGGGGAGCTGGCCCTGTTCCCAGACACCGTTACTGAACGGGGCCAAAAACACCTGGTGGAGCTGATGTCCCTGCTGCCAGAGAGCCGGTCCGTACTGGTGCCCTGCCTTAGTCGCGGCGATGTGAGCCGCTTTGCCCCGGGCGACGCGGCCGACCCACGCTATGGCGAACTGTTTCGCCAGGCCCTGGCAGCGGGCGTGGAGGTTCTGCCCTGCCGCTACAGCTTCAGCGCCAGCGAGGTGAACTGGCATGGAATTGCGGCTGTGGAAACCCACGGTCCCGCCCTTGGCACTGGCTAAGCGCCACAATCCCGCGATGCTCCCGTTCCACTGGCTCACCCAGACCATCGCCCTGGGCCTGGGCATTTCCTTCAGCCCACTCAACATCGCTCTGGTGGCCCTGCTGCTGCTGGGCCCCAACCCGCTGCGACGCTGCTCCACCTACCTGGGGGGCTGGATACTCGCCAACGGTGGAGCGCTGGCAGCGGTGGTGCTGGTAGGCAGTCGCTTCAGTTGGGCCATGCAGCTGGGCAGCCGCGGCCAGGTGCTGATGGACCTGATCGGTGCCGGAGCCCTGGTGGCCTTGGGGCTGTTCCAGCTAACCCCTGCAGCAGCCATCGGTGAGGAGAGCTGGGCGATGCAACTGATGGGCCAGCTGCCCGAGCTCGACTGGTTTCCCCTGCTCGGGCTTGGGGCCGGCTGTGCCTTGATCAGCCCGGAAAATCTGGTTTTTTACGCCAAGGAAGGGGGCATGTTGCTCACCAACCACACCTCCCTGCGCGGGGATCTGGAGGTGGGCGCCGTATTTGTGGCCGTAACCACCTCGCTACTGCTGCTGCCACCACTGGCCTGGCTGCTGAGCGGCGGCAGGCTGCGTCAGCCCCTGAGCCGCCTCAACGACTGGCTTGTGCATCGGGCCGAATGGCTGGTGGGAGTGTTCGCCCTAGTGCTGGGGGTCTATCTGGGCTGGCAGGGAATTGAGGGCCTCCACCAGATGACCCTGGGAGCCGCAGCTCTGACCTAAGTGGCCCATAGAGTTGATTCACCGAGACCTCGACGCTGTGGATACCCGCGCCTTCAAACGCTCCTTGCACCACTCGGAGCGTTACAACCGCCGAGGCTTCGGCTTGGGCAATGAGGTGGCAGGAAGCCTGGAGCAGGCCTACCAAAGCGATCTGATCGCCAAGCTGCGGGAAAGCGGCTACTCGCTCGAGAGCGGCCGCCTCACCGTGCGGCTGGCTGAAGCTTTTGGTTTCTGCTGGGGCGTAGAGAGGGCAGTGGCGATGGCCTACGAAACTCGGCGCCACTACCCCACTGAACGGATCTGGATCACCAACGAAATCATCCACAACCCTTCGGTCAACGATCACCTGCGCGACATGAACGTGCTGTTCATCTCCGTGGAAGACGGCATGAAAGATTTTTCGGAGGTTGCCAGCGGTGATGTGGTGATACTGCCTGCATTCGGCGCCACCGTTCAGGAGATGCAGCTGCTAAGCGAGCGGGGCTGCCACATCGTTGATACAACCTGCCCCTGGGTCTCCAAGGTGTGGAACACGGTGGAAAAGCACAAAAAGCACTCCTTCACCTCGATCATCCACGGCAAGGTCAAGCACGAGGAAACCCTCGCCACCAGCAGCTTCGCCGGCACCTACTTGGTGGTGCTCGACTTGGCTGAAGCCCAAATGGTGAGCGAATACATCCTCGGCAATGGCGATCGGGAATCATTCATGGCCCGCTTTGCCAAAGCCTGCTCGCCCGGCTTTGATCCCGACCGCGATCTGATCCGGGTGGGCGTCGCAAACCAGACCACCATGTTGAAGAGCGAAACCGAAGAGATTGGCCGCCTGTTCGAGCGCACCATGCTGCAGCGCTTCGGCCCCATTGAGCTCAATGAGCACTTCCTGGCCTTCAACACCATTTGCGACGCCACCCAGGAGCGCCAAGACGCCATTTTCGCCCTAGTTGATGAGCCCCTCGACCTGATGGTCGTGATCGGCGGTTACAACTCGTCCAATACCACCCACCTGCAGGAGATCGCCGTCAGCCGCGGCATCCGCTCCTTCCACATCGACACCCCCGAGCGCATTGGCCCTGGCAACCGCATCGAGCACATGCCCCTAGGGGGCGAGCTCGAAATCGAGCTGCCCTTCCTGCCCGCAGGTCCAATCCGAGTGGGCATAACCTCCGGGGCTTCCACTCCCGACCGGGTGGTGGAAGACGTGATCGAGCGGCTGATCGAACTCTGCGAAGCCTGAGCCGAACCAAGGTGTCCGGGTGTCACAGCGGGCGGCACTTAGGCCCACCGCGGGCTTTACATTGATTAAAAAACGTCTTGAACAAGTCCGGCATCCTGCTGCCAGGGCTGGTCAAACGCCAGGAGTTGCCGTTGTTGCCTTTGTCGTTGTCAACCGCACCAGCCCAACCGTCGTCCAAGGGAGAACTCGGCTCCGGTCTGTTGCTACGCCACAGCGATGATCCGAGGGTCCGGCGCTATGCCAGTGCCTTTGCCGACGTGATGGAAATGCGGGCCAGCGCGCCCGTTGTCTCCGAATACCTCGATCACCACGAGGGTTGGTTTCGCCGTTGCGCTGCCCCGATGACTGTGGAACCCCTCGGCAAGCGGGGCTACGCGCTGACTTTGGGCACCTTTGGCAACTTCGGCTTCGAAGTGGAGCCCACCATCGGCCTGGAATTGCTGCCCCAAAACCAGGGGCTTTACCGAATTCTGACCGTGCCCCACCCCGGCGGCGATCCCAAGCTTGAAGGGCTTTACGACGTCGAGTTCAACGCCTCGCTGCAACTCGACAAAGCCAATGATGCTGCCGTCGCTTCCAACGATCCCCGGCCCCAAACTTTGGTGCGCTGGGAGCTCGACTTGAGCGTCTGGGTACGCCTACCCGGGGTGATCACCCTGCTGCCTGATGGGCTGGTGCAGTCGAGCGGCGACCACCTGCTGCGACAGATCGTGAGGCAGATCTCTCGCCGGCTCACCTGGAAGGTGCAGGAAGATTTCCACGGCAGCCACGATCTGGAGTGCCCACCCCGGCGAAGCGCCCAGTTCTAAATCAACTGGGCTGTCTTTCTTACTTGAGACCTAGAACCGAAGCCAGCACTCAGGCCGGGCGGTTTTCCCAGATTTTGTTGAGGATCTGAAAGCCACTCACCGCCTGCCACAGAAACAGGGTCATCATTGCCATGTTGAGGCCCACATGGACCTTGCGGGCGATCAGATTGCCCTGCTGCATCAGGGAGGTAAGCGACACCGCCAGGGCGATCAAGCAGGTCATGCCAATGCCCACAAGCAGGTGGGGGCCCACAAATAATTTGCCGTTATTGAGGTAGGTAACGGCCATACCGCCGAAGGTACCCAGCACGGTGATCGCCAGGATCAGGCTGCCGATCTGGAAATGGCGCTTGGCAAACTGCCCCTTGATCAGCTGCTTGCGGGTCTCAGCATCTGCGGTGCGGGTTTTCTTGGCCTTGATGCCAAGCAGCATCCCGTAGCTGGAGAGGGCCAGCAGACCCAGCATCAACAGGGGATGGAGGAAGTTGAGGTTGTAGGCGAGGGCTTCGGGCATGGCGTCAGAGGGGGCCAAGGGATGGCTGCGGCAAGTGCCCAGCAGAACAGGACTTATGGAGCGAAACTACAACTCACTGCGCCCCAGCAAGGGCGTTAATGAAGAAAATGACGGCGACCGGTTACCACCATCGCCAAGCCAAGGGCATTGCAGGCAGTGATCGAATCGGCATCGCGCACGCTGCCGCCAGGCTGAATCACAGCAGTGATGCCCTGACCAGCGGCCAGCCGCACGCTGTCATCGAAGGGAAAGAAGCCATCGCTAGCAAGCACCGCGCCCCTGGCCCGATCCCCGGCCGCTGCCAAGGCCAGCCTGGCCGAGCCAACCCGATTCATCTGGCCGGCGCCAATGCCCAGGCTCTGACCACCCTTGGCCACGGTGATGGCATTGGAGCGCACGTGGCGGGCCAGCTTCCAGGCAAAACCGAGATCGTCGAGCTCTTGGGCTGTGGGCTGGCGTTCGCTCACCACCTGCCAGGCCGCGCCATCAACCGGTTGATCGTCTAGCTCCTGTACCAGTACCCCGCCCAGCAGGGTGCGCAGCTGACGCCTGGACGCCAGAGCGATCGCCGCAGGATTCAATTCCAGCAGGCGCAGATTGGCTTTCGTGGCCAGCCGCTCCGATGCCGGTCCGTCAAAGCCAGGCGCCACTACACATTCAAGAAACAGGCTGGTCAGCAATTCGGCGGTGGCTAGATCGACCACACAGTTGATAGCCACAATGCCGCCGAAGGCTGAGAGCCGATCGGCGTCAAGGGCCCGGCTGAGGGCAGCGGCGCCGTTGTGGCCGATTGCTACGCCGCAGGGGTTGGTGTGCTTGACCACAACCGCCGCGGGCTGGGCCCCGGGGCCGTAGCCAAACTCCCGCACGGTGGCTAGAGCCGCATCCAGATCGATCAAGTTGTTGTAGCTGAGCTCCTTGCCCTGCAGTTGCACCGCGGCGCCCCAGCCGGCAGCGGGCTCGCTGTGCCAGGTGGCCTGTTGGTGGGGGTTTTCGCCGTAGCGCAGGCTCTGGCGGGCGGGCAGTTCCAGTCGCAGGGGCGCCGCCACCGCTGAGGGGAGCTCGGCTGCGCCGGCCAGCTGGCCCGCAAGCCAGCTGCTGATCGCCGTGTCGTAGCTGGCGGTGTGCTGGAAAGCTTCCAGCGCCAGCTGGCGCCGCAGGGCAGCGCTGATGGCTCCGGTGCGCAGGCACTCAAGAAAGGGTCCGTATTGGCTGGGGCTGGTCAGCACCACCACATCGGCGTGATTTTTGGCCGCTGCCCGCACCATTGCCGGTCCACCGATATCGATGTTCTCGATGGCGGTATCGAATGCCACCTCGGGGTTGGCAACGGTTTCTCGAAATGGGTAGAGGTTGACCACCACCACGTCGATCGGGGCAATGCCCTGGGCCTCCAGATCAGCCTGGTGGCTGGGCTCGCAGCGGCGGGCCAGGATGCCGCCATGGATGCGTGGGTGCAGGGTCTTGACCCTGCCGCCCAAGATCTCAGGGGCCCCGGTGTGCTCCGCCACCTTGGTGACCTCAAGCCCGGCCGCCTTGAGGGCCGCAGCGGTGCCGCCACTTGAAATCAACTGATAGCCAGCCTCCAGCAGCCCCTCGGCCAAGGGCACCAGGCCCTCCTTATTGGAGACGCTTAGAAGGGCCGTGGGGGCCATGGCTGCCAAACGTGCAGTTATAAGGGCCAACCTACGCAGCAATCGATCCCCCGCCATGAGTAGCCAAACCAGCCAGCCCAACGACCAACTGATCCGCAGTGGCCCGGATCGGTGTGACCGGCGCCTTGTGCTGCTGCACGGCTGGGGAGCGGATGCCGACGACCTGCTCGACCTGGCCGAGGTGCTGGTGGGGCCAGCGGTGAGCGTGGTGGCCCTGCGGGCACCACTGCCGCATCCAAGCGGTAGCGGCCGCCAGTGGTACGACCTGCAACAGCCAAATTGGCCCCAGCTACCTGCCGCTCGAACCCAGCTGCTAGAGCGGCTCCTGGCCCTAGCTGTAGAGGTGCCCCTGCAGCAAACGGCTCTGCTGGGCTTCTCCCAAGGCGCCGCAATGGCTCTTGATGTGGCCACAGCCGGCAGCGGCCTACCCCTGGCCGGCCTGATCGGCTGCAGCGGCTACCCCCATCCCGGCTGGCAACCAACCGCAGCATCCCTGCCAAAAATCCTGCTCACCCATGGCGAACAGGATCCTGTGGTGCCCTACGGAGCCAGTGAGGCCCTAAAAGGGCAGTTGCAACTCGGTGGCATCGACACCGAACTGGTTGGCTTTACAGGCGGCCACACCATTGACAGCTGCCTGTTTCCTGCCCTGCGGAGCTACTTGGCCAGCAAGTGGTCATGCTGAACAACCAGCGGCCCAGATGAGTTCCGCCAGGGCAAAGCCAAGCTCAGACGAAGGCGTATTCGTACTCCTCCATTTCTTCCCAGTCGTCGGCGGCGAGGGCTTCGATGCCTTCGAAAAGCACCTCCTCACCGATGCGGTCGACGATCGTGCGCAGTGAGGGAAACAGGAAATGGTTTTCCTCGGCGTATTGGGCGCTGAACAGGCCCTTTTCGCCCCAGAAGAAGCGATCAGTGGTGTGCTCGTTGCGGCGCACGTTGAGAATTGCTGGGGGCACCAACAGCTCCTCAGCAATGAAGCGGCGTGCTGCCGTGACCGGCTTGTGGGAGCCGGTCTCGAGATTAAAGGTGGGGACATGCGCCAGCACCCGCTGGCCTGCGAGCCGGCGACGGCTAATCCGCTTGCGCTTTTTGGACATTGAACTGCTCCCGAGAAGGAGGAATTAGGAGAAGGAAAAGAAACCGGAGGGGGAACGGACAGTGGGAGCGCAAGACATGCGCAGCGTCCGTGACTCAGCCCACCCGCACCCCCCAAAATTTGGAGAGCGGGGCGACGCCCAAACGTTCTGTTGTCCGAGAGAGTCAGCAGGCCCAGGGGTCAGCGACGCCACACCCCGCCCATTCGGGGTGCAGAACAACAGGAAGCAAGATCGGCGAAAGTTGGATCTGTTACTGCTGTAGCCTGAATTGCCTAAATGGGCAATAGAGGGTGAGGGCGTCACGACGACGAGCAGCTGCCCGCTTGCGGACCGCGCCGTATTGGTCGATACCGCTCATCTTAAGACTTTTTTCTGGTTTTCCCACGCCTTATCCAAACTTATTGGAAGAGGGCCAGGGCTGAGGGCAGCAGATGCAAGTCTCCAACCGCTTTCTCGCCCTACTGCGCTTCCAGCTAGCCCAGTTCGCTGATCGCAGCGACCTCAGCTCCCTAGTGGTTTACGTCACCCAGCCCGGTGAAGCCAACGCCCCCATCCTGGTACCAATCGGTCAATGGCCGAGTGATGGCCGAGCCCTGCCTGCGGTCGAAGCCGGCAGTCCGCTGAGCCTGCCAGCGGAGGAGCGGCGCTGGCTGCCGCTGCGCCATCAAAGGGTGCTGCTGGGCGCGATCCAGGTGGAAACCAGCGTGGTGCCCTGGCCAGACAGCCTGGGGCAGCGGCTCCAGGCTGTCGCCCTGTGTCTTACCGAAGCGCTCTGCCTTGATCTGGAACAACAGCAGTTGCAGCAGACCCTCGAGCAACAGCAAGCCGAAATGAGCCTGCTGTTGCACCAGCTGCGCAACCCTCTCGCCGCGCTGCGCACCTTCGGCCAACTACTGCTGCGGCGCCTCGAACAGGACCAGCAGAACCGACCGCTGGTGGAAGGCTTGCTGGCGGAAGAGCGCCAGCTCAACCGCTACGTGGATGCCCTCAGCCAGCTGGGCCGCCACGAACAAGCCGCCGTAAGCGGCGAGGCGGCGCCACCCCTGCTACTTCCCCCCGGGCTGGTGGGGCCCGAGGGCCAACCCCTGCTCGACTGGCTTCAGCCCTTGGTGCAGCGGGCTGCTGCCACGGCCTCTCTGCAGGGCCGCCCCTGGCATCCGCCATCCTGCTTGCCCAACTGGCACGGGGACAGTGGTGCCGTGGCTGAAATTTTGGCCAACCTGCTGAACAACGCCTTCCTGTACAGCCCCAGCGGCACGGCCATCGGCCTGGACTGCCAAGCCCTGGCGTCAGGGGACTGGCAACTGACAGTGTGGGATGGCGGCGAGCCGATCGCCGAAAACGAGCGCCATGCCATCTTTGAACAGGGTTTCCGGGGGCGGCAGGGGCAGAGGCGGCCGGGGACGGGGCTGGGACTGGCCCTGGCCAGGGATCTGGCCCGCAGCCTCGGTGGCGAGCTCAACCTGGTGTTGCCGCCGGCAGCCGTTGCCCAGCAACTGCCCGAGCGGGGCAACGCCTTTTGCCTCAGGCTGCCAGCCGCGGCCCCAAGCCCAGCAGCAGGGCCATGAGCAGCAGAGCCAGAGCTTCTGTCCATTCGACACAGGCTCCGTAGCTATCGCCGCTATGGCCGCCGAGACGGCGGCCGAGCCATAGGGGCACGAGAACCGCTGGCAGCAAACCCACCCCCTGGGGCCAGGGCCAGCGGGTCCAGGCCGCTAGCCCCAGGGCCAGGGCGAACACCAGCAGGGCCGGCACCAGTTCCGCGGCCAGACCCCGCCAGTGCTGCCGGTGAAAAGCAGCACTGCCCTGCTGCCTCAAATATGGAAACCACTGCATGGCCAAAAGGGGTGACACCCGGCCCCAGAAAGCTGCCCAGAGCATGGCCATCGGGGCAGCGGCCCCTAGGCAAAGCAGGGCTGCTGCCTTGAGCAGCAGCACCACCACCAGGGCCTGCACCCCCGATGCGCCCACCCGGCTATCTGCCATCGCCTCCAAGGCCCTAGGGCCGGCGCCCAAGCCATCGGCCGTATCCATTGCGCCATCAACGTGCAAGCCACCGGTGAGCACCAACCCGAGCGCCAGCACCAAGGCCACCTGGGCTCCAAGGGGCAACCAGCCAGCGGCAAGCCACCAGAAAAGGCCCTGCAGCCCGCCCAGTACCAGGCCGATCAGGGGCGCGAAGCGGGCTATGCGCTCAAAGCGCGGCGGCACTCCTGGCCAGGCAGGCAGCACGGAATAAAACACCCAGGCACCGGCCAGATCGCCCAACCAGCCGGGAATCGCCCCAGAAAAAGACTTCGGCACGGGCTCTAGCAAGCGACACCTAGCGTCGGGACAGCACCTGTTCGGCGCAATCAGCTTCCCACCAGCTTTCTCCTTCGACATCACGGCCCAGTGCAGCCGCACCCGGGCCCGCTGCGGCTGCTTTCACACCCCCCATGGCGATGTCACCACACCGCGGTTCATGCCCGTGGGCACCCTGGCAACGGTGAAAGGGGTTACGGCGTCCCAACTGCGGGACACTGGCGCCCAGATGGTGCTCTCCAACACTTATCACCTACACCTGCAGCCCGGCGAGCAGATCGTGGCGGATGCCGGTGGTCTACACCGATTCATGGGTTGGGACGGGCCGATGCTCACCGATTCCGGCGGCTTCCAGGTTTTCAGCCTCGGCGACATCAACACCATCGACGACCACGGCGTGGTGTTCCGCTCACCGCGCGACGGCGCCCGCATCGAACTCACCCCCGAGCGCTCGATGGCGATCCAGATGGCCCTGGGGGCCGATGTGGCCATGGCCTTCGACCAGTGCCCCCCCTATCCCGCCAGTGAGGCAGACGTAGCCGCCGCCTGCCGCCGCACCCACAGCTGGCTGGAGCGCTGCATCACCAGCCACACCAAGGCCGACCAGGCCCTGTTTGGCATCGTCCAAGGGGGCTGCTTCCCCCACCTGCGCCAGGAGTCGGCCCAGGTGGTGGCCTCCATGGGCCTACCCGGGATAGCCGTGGGCGGCGTGAGCGTGGGCGAGCCCCCCGAGGAAATGCATCGGATCGTGCGCCAGCTGGGGCCGCTGCTGCCTGGTGCCGTACCCCACTACCTAATGGGCATAGGCACCCTGCGGGAAATGGCCATCGCCGTGGCCAACGGCTTCGACCTGTTTGATTGCGTGATTCCCACCCGCCTCGGCCGCCATGGCGCGGCCTTGGTGGGTGGCGAACGCTGGAACCTCAAGAACTCCCGTTTCCGCCACGACCACACCCCCATGGATGCCAGCTGCCCCTGCCCAGCCTGCCGCCAGCACAGCAGGGCCTACCTGCACCACCTAATCAAGAGCGAGGAGCTGCTGGGCAAGATTTTGTTGAGCTTGCACAACATCACCCAGTTGGTGCGCTTCTCCACCGCCATGGGGCAGGCCATCCGGGACGGCTGTTTTGCAGAGGATTTCGCTCCCTGGGAACCGGACTCCCCAGCCGCCCACACGTGGTAGCGTCCGCCACTAGCTCAGTGAATTCCGGGATGGCTACCTACGCCCTGCAAACCCTGGCCCAACTCCCCGAGGCCTACCAAGCCTTCGGACCACTGGTCGACATCCTGCCGATCATTCCCCTGTTCTTTCTGCTGCTTGCCTTCGTGTGGCAGGCATCCGTCGGCTTTCGCTGAATCCGGCCTCAGCCCTGCCTGAGCACCTCCCAGGCAAATTTGGGTAGAGAGAGCATGCGGCGCCAGCGACTGGGCTCCTGAATCAGCCGGTACAACCATTCGATCTGCAGGGCTCCCATCCAAGCGGGGGCTCTTTTTTTGACCCCAGCCCAAACGTCAAAGCTGCCGCCCACGCCCATCCAGAGGCCGCCACTGCGCCCAGGCAGCTGCTGAATCCAGGTTTCCTGGCGGGGTACGCCTAGGGCCGCCAGCACCAGGTCGGGCCGAGCCGCCAGCAGCTGCTGCTCCAAGCCTGGCCAGGCTTCAGCCGGTTGGTAGCCATGGGCGTGGAGCACCAGCTTTAGCCCGGGAAGCTCCTGGCGCAAGCGCGCGGTGAGCTGCTCCATCACCTGCGGTGAGGCCCCCACCAAAGCCACCCTCCAGCCATGGGAAGCCGCGTGAGTGAGCAAATCACGGGCCAGCTCAATCCCAGGACTGCGCCGCACCCGGTAGCCCTGGCGGGCTAGGGCCCAAACCACGCCGGCACCATCTGGAATCACCAGGGCCGCCGCGGCGATGGCAGCCCCCAAGGCTGGATTGGCCTTAGCGGCCATCGTCATCTCAGCATTCAGGGTGACGATCTGCCCACCACTCCGCTGCCGCAGGGCCAAGGCCGCTGCAAACACATCTGGACACACGCTCACCGGCACCCCCAGAACCCTGGTGCGCAGTGGTTCAGTTGTTGTTGATGCCATCAGGGGTGAGGTGGGGGTGGAGAATATATGGCTGGCCTACCACTGGCATAGGGACATCCATGGCGCAATCCCTGCCACTGAACAATCCGGCCCATCAGCCGGAACCCGCCGTTTCAGCCGCCTTGGATCCGGCTCAGGCCTGGGTCCTGCTGCAAGACCTGGATAGTCAAATTGATCGGGTGGTGTTGAGCCGCCAACACCCGATTACGGGACTGCTGCCAGCCAGCACCGCCCATACCGTGCACGGCAACTACGCAGACGCCTGGGTGCGCGACTGCGTTTATTCAATCCAATGCGTCTGGGGACTTGCCCTGGCCCATCGCCGCCTGCGGGGGGCCAGTCGCCGCGTATACGAGCTTGAAGCGAGGGTGCTGCAACTGATGCGCGGCCTGCTCAACGCCATGCTGCGCCAGGCCCCGAAGGTGGAGCGCTTCAAGCACAGCCTGCATCGCCTGCATGCCATCCACGCCAAGTTCGACACGGCCACCGGCGCTGCTGTAGTAGCCGATGACGGCTGGGGGCATCTGCAACTCGATGCCACGGCGCTGTTTCTGCTCCAACTCGCCCAGCTGACCCGCTCAGGCCTGGTGGTGGTGCAAAGCAGCCACGAGCGCGACTTCGTGCAAAACCTGGTGTACTACGTGGCCCGTGCGTACCGCGTAGCCGACTACGGCATTTGGGAAAGGGGCGACAAAGGCAACCACGGCCTCCCAGAGCGCAACGCCAGCTCGATTGGCCTGGTCAAGGCCGCTCTGGAGTCCCTGGAGGGACTCGATCTCTACGGACCCCACGGTGATGGCCGCAGCTGTCTGGTGATCCCCCACGACGCCATCGTGAGGCTGCGCCGGGCTCTAGACGCCCTGCTGCCGCGGGAATCAGCGAGCAAGGAGGTTGACAGCGCCTGCCTAGCGGTGATCGGCTATCCCGCCTGGGCCGTGGACGACCCAGAGCTGCGGCGGCGCACCCGCGCCAAGATTCGCGCCGAGCTGGGTGGGGCCTACGGATATAAACGCTTCCGCCGCGATGGCCACCAAACCGTGGTCGAAGACCACACCCGCCTGCACTACGAACGGGAGGAACTGGCGGAGTTTGAGCACATCGAATGCGAATGGCCCCTGTTTTGGGCTTATGAACTAATCACGGCCTGCTGCGAAGAGCGCTGGGAGGAGGCCCGCCAATGGCGCCAGCGCCTCCATGAAGTGAGCCTGGAGCAAGCGGAGGGCGCCCTGCTCCCCGAGCTCTACCTGGTTCCCGAAGCAGCCATAGCAGCCGAACGACACCAGCCCGGTAGCCAGCGCCGGCTGGCAAACCCCAACGTGCCCTTGCTGTGGACCCAAAGCCTCACCTGGCTCTCAGACCTGTTGCTTGCCGGATTAATAAGTCCAGAAGATCTCGATCCAACCGGGCGACGCCGGCCCAGCACTCTTGGCGCCGACCGGGTGCTGGTGGCGCTGGTGCCAGCTAACGCGGCTATCGCAGCCAGCCTGGAGGCAGCTGGACTGCCCCTAGCCCATGGCCCCAGCTGCACCACAGGCCCCAGCAGTACCAATCCGGGGATCCGCATCGGCGGCTCCCAGGAGCTGGCGATGCGGATGGCCCAGGTAGGTGCAAACCCCGCCCTCGGCCTCAGCGGCCATCCACCCGTCCGGATGGAAACCATGGCTACGGCTCGCCTTTACCGGCAGGGAACCAGCTGTTTTGCGTTTTTCCCAGCCGTGCTGGAGGAAGACACCTTCTACCTGGCAGACGATCCTGAGCAGCTCGTGGACGCCGTGACCGCCGAACTGCGCCTGTTGCAGCGCCACTGGCGCGGAAGCGGCTCGCCGCTGCTGCTGCTACCGATCGCCGAGGGTGCCTTCCAGTCCAACCCAGATGCCTTCCTAAGGCTGGGGCAGCAGTTGCAGGCAGGCCAGCTGGACGGCGTCCCCGTGCAGCTGGCCCCGCTGGCAGAACTCATCGACCAGGGCAGCTGGGTGGAGCTGCCCGACCAAGCGCCGGGGGCCGTGCTTCTGCCGCCTGCACCCATACCCACCCCGTTGCGGGCTGGCACCAGCCAGACCCCCCTTAGCGCCAAGGAGGAGCAAGAACTCGAACGCGAGGACATCAGCATTGGCGAACTCGCCGATCGGCTCTGGCGCAGCTCCTCCCTGGAAGAGCAGGGCGAGGTGCTGGAGCAACTGGTGCGGCGCCTAGGGCCCGACTCCCGGCTGCAGGGACCGGCCGGCAGCCAACCAGTACGCCTGCATGACCTGTTGGAGGAGGTCTACCGCCGCGCCCTGGCCGAAGCCGACTGGAACGTGGTGCGGCGGGTGGCTGGCGCCCTGGACCTGGTCCATCCCCAGCTGGAAGATGCCCTCACCGACCTGCTGGTGCGCCAGAAGCAGGTGGTGGTAGGACGCAATTACACCAGCGATTCGCGCATCAGCGAGCCCCAGGGCAGCGCCAGCATCGCCGCCATGATCCGTCGCTTCAGCGGCGAAGACGGCCGTGAATGGATGCTGCAGCAGGAATTGCTACTTGCCCTCGACAGCCTGGCCCGCCACGAGCCGGCCCTGCTGAGCGGCAGCCTCACCCTGCAACTGGGCCAGTTGCTGCTGTTGCTCACCGGCGAACTGGCCAGCGAAGCCGGGCTCAACCCCATCGACGCCTTCGAGGCCCTTTGCGATCAGCCCCCCCACGCCATCCAGCGCCGGCTGCGGACCGTGCTGGCCGACCTGGAACATGCCAAAGCCTCCCTGCAGCGCCAGGAGCAACTGCATGTGAGCGGCCGGGTGCGTTGGGACGTTCCCGATCCCCTGGCAGAGCTACCCAAGGGCGGCTGCTGGCTGCAACACCGGCTGCGCCTCGGGGCCCTAGGGCGCGTACCCCGCGATTTCTATCCCGGCATCTGGGATCTACTGCACCACTGCCACGGCATCGTCATCGGCGACAAGCTGGAGAAGCGCAACCGACTGGACAGCGGTCCCCTATTGAGTGAAAAGACACCTGGCGAACGTAATTTCGCCGCCCTTGTCGATCACCTGCTCAGCAAAATCGAAGCGCCGGACTATCGCCAGCTATGCACGGAGACCCTGCTCACCTTGATCACCTTTATGGGTGCTAATCCCGAGGTGGTATTTGACGACGACCTGGTGTTAGACGTGGTGATCGGTCACGCCGTGCGGGTGGGCTGGCAGCAACGCCACCCGGATATTCCTGAATCCCAATACGGTCTGCATAAGGCAGACGCCTGGGATCAATTTTATCTGGCTTCGCCCGCTGATTGCCGCCGCTGGCAGCTGGCAGCTCTGCGCCAGCTCACTAGCCCAGACATAACCCCAGCAGCAAGGGCAACTTCGACGACCTAGATCGGCGCCTCCAGGCTCATGCAGAGATTTGGCCGCTCGACGCACTGCTCAATCAGGTCGGCCAGCTGCAAAGCCCGGGAAGCCTGCAAGCCATCCACCGCCGGGGTCTCAACACCCCGCACGCACTGGAGGAAATGCTCTAGTTCGGCGTATAGGGGCTCAATGGAGGTGGTACTGACCTCTTCAATTACTCCATCGGATCGGTAAACCAGCTCGCCGTGATCTGCGCTCACCGTCTCGTGAGCGCGGCGATGAATGTGCAAGGTGCGATTAAGAAAATCCGTCTCTACCAAGCTGCCGCGGCAGTGGGCACTAAGGCTGCGAATCTTGCGATGGGCCATCTTGCTGGCCGTCAGGCTGGCAACCACACCGTTAGCAAAGGCCAGGGTGGCGTTGACGTAGTCGATTGGCCCTTCAGCACTGCGACCACCGGCCGCCGCCAGGCGAATCACCGGAGCCCCAGCCAGCTCCAGCACAAGGTCAATGTCGTGAATCATCAGGTCGAGCACCACCGACACGTCATTAGCGCGGTCTGGGTTGGGACTGTGACGGCGCGCTTCAAGCACTACCACCTCCTCATTAGCCACAACCTTGACCAATTCCCGGAAGGCGGGATTGAAGCGCTCGATATGGCCCACCTGCAGCAGACGACCAGCATGCTCAGCCGCATGGATCAACTCAACCGCCTCCTCCTGACTGGCCGCGATCGGCTTCTCGATCAGCACGTGCACCCCGGCCATCAGGCAGGCCAAACCGACCCGGTGGTGAAGCAGGGTGGGCACGGCGATACAAACAGCGTCCACCTCGGGCAACATTTCCTCGTAGGAGGGGAACCAGCGGCAACCGAATTGCTCGGTAGCTAGCTGTCCGCGGCTCCCATCTGGATCAGCCACCCCCACCAGTTCGGCCTCTTTGATCAGGCTCAGCACCCGGGCGTGGTGCCAACCCATGTTGCCGATGCCGATGACACCCACGCGCACAGGGTTCAAGGCAGGGGCTCTCAACTGTCGGCATTATCGGGGGTACGGGGGCCCAGACCGCTGATCAGCCGCCCTCGGTGCGCTCCGGTTCGACGACTGGACGCTCGATCTGTACTCGCTCAATGCGCGGGCCATCCATGGCCAGCACCCGAAATTGGTGGCCCTTCCAGCGCAAACCTTCACCTGCCGAGGGAATGTGCTGCAAGCGCTCAAGCAGGAAGCCAGCAAGCGTGTGATGACCTTCCGCCTCAGGCAACTGCAGCGCCAGCTGCCTGTTGAGTTCGAAGATTTCCAGGTCCCCTGCCACCGACCAGCAGCCTTCGCCGAGTTTCTGCAGATCCTGGGCCGCCTCAAGGGAATCTTCTTCCTCTCCGACAATCTCGCTGGTGAGGTCGGCCACCGTGACCAGCCCCTCCGTACCACCATGCTCATCAACCACCACCAGCAGGGGCTGACCACTGCGAATCAGGGGCAGGAGCTCCGCCAGGGAAGTGCTCTCCTGCACCAGCGCCACGGGGGTGATGTAGGGAGCAAGGGGAGTGTCGGCACTGAGCATGCCCCTGGCAATGGGATCAGCAAGACGCCGCAGGTCAAGCACGCCACGCACGTCGTCGAGGGAGCTGCCGATCACCGGGAAGCGGGCGTGGGCGGTGTCATGAACCTCGCGCATCAGCTCGGCAAAACTCACATCCAGGGGCAGGGTGACCATGCCGGATCGGGGCACCATCACCTCCCGCACCAGGGTGTCCCTCAGCGAAAAGACTCCCTCCAAAATGTTGCGTTCGTCGGGCATCAGACCGGTGACGTTGCCGGTTTCGATCAAAGTTTCAAGCTCGCCAGCCGACAGGGCAGGCACCAGCTCATCCCAGTTACGGGGTAAGCCCAGCAGGTGCAGCAGCACACCGCTGCAACGCTCAATCAGGGAAAGCAAGGGGGCCAGATTGCGACTCACCGCAGCCAGCAACGGCGCCAGTCGCAGAGCCGAGCTTTCGGGACGATGCAACACCCAGGCCTTGGGTAGTAAGCCGCCCAGCACGGTGGCAAGCAAAACCAGTACAAGAAATAAACCGGCATCAAGCCAAACCTGGGGAATGGCTCCACCACCACTTTTGGCGGCCATAGCCATGCCGAGCTGTTCAGCCAAGCCGCGACCGGCCCAGCCCAATGCCACCAAAGCGAGCGCCGTACCCAGCTGGGTAGCCACCAGCACTCGCCGGAGCCGATGCTGCAGCTTGGCAACGGCTTGGGCACCGGGCTCACCCGCCTCCTGCAGTTGCTGCACCCGGCTAGGCCGCAGGCGAATCAGGGCGAATTCCCCAGCGGCAAAAAAAGCCAGCAGAGCCAGCAAAATGGCCAGCGCCAGGACTTGAATCACAGGAAGCTCCGCCAGGAGAGCCCTCAGTGCCCTGACGATAGGGGTTGCTGGGCAATCAGACCGCAGGGGTTGATTGAACCAAGGTGAAATGGGGGTCCCGAGGATCGAACTCGGCTAAGGCGAATTATGAGTTCGCTGCATTCACCAGATTGCTAGACCCCCTCGCCAGCAGTGCTACCAGAGGCCGCGCACCGGAGCGCTGTAGCTGGCACCGCCATCCTGCCAGCTTGGGCCATCAGGCTGGGAGCCAGCGGATCCCAGGCTGCCGGAATAGCCGTTTGACACATCCCCCGTACGCCAGGGCATGGGATCACTCTGCTGCTGAAGTAACACTTGATAAGTATTTTCCACTGCCGTGCCATCCCAGATGATCGTTTGATCGGGGAAGCCGAAGCCCATCACCTTGGTGCCATCACCACCACCCATGGCGATGCCAAATAGATCGGTGATTTGATTGGTGAGGCTCACGCCGCGAGCAAAGGGTGCCGTGTAGCTGAAAAAGCGTTGCTCCATCAGCTGGGGCGTGGTCTGCACGACGCCACAGCGGGTAACTTCAACGGGTCCGGCAGCTCCCCCATTGAGTGCCTGCCCACCGCTGTTTGGGGCCTCCAAGGTCGTGGTACAAACCACTGGGCCCGCCGCTGCAGGGGTCGAGACCAAGGCTCCTACCAAAGACCAGGCTCCTACCAAAGAAAGTGCGCCTACGGCCAAACCCAAAGTGAACCTTAAGTTGGTGCCGTAAGCCATTGATCCCATCAGCCCAGGGCTGATCCTGTCGTGATGGTCGCAAACTAATCAACCAATCGAGAATGCACCAGATCTTGTCGACCGTTTCCCTGGCTGCCCCGTTATTCACTGCCAGCCCCGCAGAGATGCGCCTGGCCCTGCTTCCCCTGCTCGCCTCCCAGGCCTACCGCCACGGCAACTTCACCTTGGCCTCCGGGCGCAGCAGCCACCACTACGTCAATTGCAAGCCAGTCAGCCTCAGTGGTAGCGGCTTGGCCCTGCTCGGCGCCCTAATGCTCGAGCAGGTGGAAGCGGAAGCGCGGGCGGTGGCCGGCCTCACCCTGGGGGCAGATCCCCTGGTGAGCGCGGTGGCAATGATGGCTGCCTTGGTGGGCCGGGAGCTCAATGCTCTGATCGTGCGCAAAGAGGCCAAGGGCCACGGCACCGGTGCCTGGCTGGAGGGGCCGCTGCCTGAACCGGGAAGCACCATCACCGTGCTTGAAGACGTAGTCACCACAGGCGGATCTTCCCTAATGGCCGTGCAGCAGCTGCGTGAGGCTGGCTACACAGTGAACCGGGTAGTGACAATCGTGGATCGCCAGGAGGGGGGCGTCGAGGCGATGACGGCTGCCGGGCTCGAGCTGCGCAGCCTGTTTCTGCTGGACGAGGTGGCTGCCACCGCCGCGGACCTGGCCAACTCATGAGCTCCGATCCCTGGGGCTGGCAGCCCAGCGGCCCGTCTCGAACCGAACAAGCGGGCTACCTGATCCGCCTGGATGGCCCAGATTCGGGCAGATTTCTACACGGCCAAACCAGCTCGGCAATCGAAGGCCAGCAGCCCGGCAGCTGGATACCCAGCTGTTGCACCACCGCCACCGGTCGTCTGCGAGCCCTCGCTGAGGTGTTGGTGGATAGGGATGGGGCCTGGCTGCTGCTGCGCGGCGCTGATGGCACCGCCCTTTGGCAGGCCCTTGAGCGGGTGCTGTTCCCCGCCGATCGAGTGCAACTGGGTCCGGTAACTCCGGTGCGTTTGATCACGCCGCTTGGGGATGGCTGCGACGCCCTGCCCCAGGTTGCTGATGGGAGCTGGATTTCTCTAGAAGATGGCAGCGGTTGGTTGCTGGGCCGCCAGTTGGTCCTGCTGACAAACGCCGAGCTGCCCGCCTGGCTAGCCGATCGAGCGCCCCTGCCGGCCAGGGAGCAGCAGCGTTGGCGCATCCAGCAGGGGGTGCCGGAGGCCCCAGGTGAGATCAACGACGACACCAACCCCTTCGAAGTAGGGCTTGCCGACCGGGTGAGCCTCAGCAAGGGCTGCTACGTGGGCCAGGAAACCCTGGCCAAACTCGCCACCTACGACGGCGTTAAACAACAGCTGCGGCGCTGGTTCTGGCGCGGAACCCAGGATCCTGGAGAGCCAGGCACAGTCTTGACGGGCGGCGAGCCCAGCAGCCCCCGGGCGGGTCTGATCACCTCCAGCCTGGCCCTGGAAGATGGCCTCTGGATTGGCCTAGCCCTGGTGCGCCGCCAGTCGCTTCAACAAACCTGCCTGCGCGCCGGCCCCGATCCCGATGGCGCGCTGCTGGAGCTATCTCGCCCGCCAGCCTGCGTTGATCCACCGGTCGGTGCCGGCCGTAAATCCTGAATCTTCAGTCCTGAATCTGAAGTCCTGAAGCGTTAGGGCTGAGCCAGTAGCCAGCGCACCACTGCCCAGGTGGCCAGGCTGTCATCGCGGTTGTAGAGAAATATCCGCTGCAACTGATAGCGACTGGCCTGGCCCCGGCTACCGCCTTGGCGGTGCCATTGACGCCACTGGCGCCACCAAAGCAGGCAGCGGGCCCCATCTACCCCTTTCTGGCTCCAGGCAAAGCCCAGCCAGCCGGCCACCGTCTTGAGCCCGTAGCTGCTCACCGGCAGGCGCCAGTGGCGCCGCAGCCGGGCGTGCACATCCAACATCCTGCCCCGCAACCGGGCCAGCTCAGCCTCACTGGCCCCCTGGCGCTGGGCCAGGCGCACCAGGCCAATCACCTCGGTTTCGCCGTAATGCAACACCGGCCAATCGGGATAGCGGGCAAGCAAACGCTGCAATCGCTGCCAGAGGCGCTGCTCACCATGCTCCTGCAAGGCCAGCAGGGGCTGGTAGCGGGCGGACTGCTCTAGCCAGCCCCCCGCCCCGTCGCTCTCCAGCACCACAAAGCCGTGCAGGAAATCATCGCGGGCATCGGGATCGGATTCGATGTCGTAGAGCAACACACCAGGTGCTGCTGCCAACTCGGGCAAGACCGGCCCACGGCCAAGGCGCTGCGGCAGGCCAGAGGCCTGCACCCGGGCCTGGGCCACCAACTCAGCGGCAATCTCGCGGTGCTGCTCTCCGTAGGCGGCTAGGGCCTCGGCCAACAGCTCTGGATCGCGGGCAGCCAGGTCCGGCAGGCTGGTGACCCCCTGCTCCAGCAACATCTCGCGGCGCTTACCGCCGATGCCACTCACCTCGCTGAGATGCCCCATGGCGGCGGCCTCCTTATCGCAGACGCCTCGCCAGCTGCACAGGGTGCACTTTTTGCGATCGCTCACCAAGGGCGGTGGCGTGGACTGGGCAAGATCAGCGGCGAGACGCTGCAGGCTCTCATCGAGCTGGTGCTGCAGGCCGCTAGCCAATGCCAGGCGCTCCCGCTGCAGGAACCTGCCTTCACCGGCCACCACCAGACCATGGGGCACTGGTGCCTGCTGGTGCTCCGCCAACAGGCGCCCCCAAAGCGCCAGCACCACCCGAGCTTCGCGGGTTAGCCGTCGCCCCTGGCGAGCCAATACCGGCCGGTATGCATAGGCGCCCCAACGGCTTTGGCCAGCGATGCGCTCCAGCAGGGAGGGATGGGATTCCAATCGCACTCCCTGGGGACCAGCCCCCCGCAGCCGCAAGCCCACCACCCCAGCCGCCCCTGCGGCGCAGGCCGCCTCGCCGTGGCCCGGCCGCTGGGGCAGCAGGGTCTGAAAGCTGCGCAGCTGGTCGCTCAAGGCCAGAGCCCGGTGGGCATTCCACTGCCGCTCGCTGGCAACCCCAAAGCGATCCAGCCAGGCGCGGCGCCTGCATCGCAGCCAACTGCGCAGCAAGCGATCAGTGAGAGCCGGCTCGGGCCCTGAACATTCAATTTGGGGCCGGGAAGTCAATGCTGGCGTCCACAGACCCCGACGCTAGGGCTGGAGCGCCGCCGGCACCGCAGAATTGCCCCAGCTCGGCATGCCCCACCCCCCATGGCCTCAGCCCCCCTGCCCCTGGAGGCCAGCCCGATCGCCTTCGGCACCGATGGCTGGCGCGGCATCCTCGGCGTGGACATCACCCTGGATCGACTGCTGCCGGTAGCTGCCGCTGCAGCCCGGGAGCTGGCCCACTCCGCCCCCGAAGGCCTGAAAAGCCGCGAGGTGGTGATCGGCTACGACCGCCGCTTTCTGGCGCCCGAACTAGCTGAGGCGATCTGCAGCGCCGTTAGAGGTTGCGGCCTCGAGCCCCTGCTTTCGGCCACAGCCACACCCACCCCTGCCAGCAGCTGGGCCGTGGTGCAGCGCCAGGCCCTGGGCGCCCTGGTGATCACCGCCAGCCACAACCCGCCGGAGTGGCTCGGCTTGAAAATCAAGGGACCGTTCGGCGGCTCGGTGGAAGGTGACTTCACCCGCCGAGTTGAAACCCGCCTGGAAGCCGGTGGCATCACCGTGCCGATCCCGGGCGACCCCCAACGCTTCGATGCCCTGGGCACCTACGTGGCGGGCCTGCAGACCAAGGTGAACACTGCGGCCCTGGCGGCAGGCCTAGAGCGCCTGGGGCTCACGGTGATTGTCGATCCAATGCACGGCTCAGCAGCCGGTGTGCTGCCGGCCCTGCTGGGCGATGGGGCCAGATCCAGTGGCGTCATCCGCGAAATTCGGGCAAACCGGGACCCCCTATTTGGCGGCAACCCTCCCGAGCCCCTGGCCCCTTACCTGCAGGAATTGATCACGGCCGTAACCGCCAGCACCGCAGCTGGCCGGCCCGCCATGGGGATCGTGTTTGACGGCGACGGCGACCGCATCGCCGCCGTGGATGAGCGCGGCCGCTTTTGCAGCACCCAGCTGCTGATGCCCCTATTCATCGACCACCTGGCCCGGGCCCGCCAGCTGCCGGGCTGCGTAATCAAAACCGTAAGCGGCTCCGACCTAATGCAACTTGTGGCAGAAGGCCTGGAGCGCCAGGTGCTGGAAAAGCCCGTGGGCTTCAAATACATCGCGGCAGAGATGCTGAGCGGCGAGGTGCTGGTAGGCGGCGAAGAATCAGGCGGCGTGGGCTTCGGCATGCATCTGCCAGAGCGGGATGCGCCCTTTGCAGCCCTGCTGCTGATCGAAGCGCTGGTGGAGGGAGGCCTGCCCCTGGGGGAGCGAATCGATGCCCTGCAGCAGCGCTGCGGTGGGGCCGCCGCCTACGACCGACTCGACCTACGCCTGCCAGACATGGCAGCCCGCGAGCGGCTCGAAGCAAAGCTGGCCGCAGCACCGCCCAGCGAGGTGGCCGGCAGCCCCGTGCTGGAGGTGATCACCACCGATGGGGTGAAGCTGCGCCTGGGCCCCAGCCACTGGCTGATGCTGCGCTTCTCCGGCACCGAGCCGCTGCTGCGGCTCTACTGCGAAGCTCCCAGCGAAGCCCGGGTGGCTGAGGTGCTGGGCTGGGCCCGCCAGCTGGCGGAATCGGTCTGACGCCATGCACACAACAGATATGGTCTGCTCACCCGTCACCAAGCTGGTGATCGCCAGCGGCAATGCCGGCAAGGTGCGCGAGTTCCAGCACCTGCTGGCCGGACTCAACCTGGCAATTGAGGCCCAGCCCGATTGCTTGGAGGTGGAGGAAACCGGCAGCACCTTTGCCGAGAACGCGCGCCTCAAAGCGGTGGCCGTGTCCAGCGCCACCGGCTGCTGGGCCCTGGCCGATGACTCAGGGCTGAGTGTGCATGCCTTAGGCGGCGCGCCAGGCGTGCACTCAGCCCGCTACGCAAGCAGCGACGCAGCCCGTATCGCCAGGCTGCTGCAAGAACTGGAGGGCGCTACCGACCGCAGCGCCGAGTTCAGCGCCGCCCTGGCGGTGGCCGATCCGAGCGGCAGCGTGCGGCTGGAGGTGGAGGGCCGCTGCGCCGGCCTGATCCTGCCAACGCAGCGGGGTAGTGGGGGCTTCGGCTACGACCCCGTGTTTTTTGTGCCGCACACGGGGCTCACCTACGCCGAGATGGACAAAGGCCTCAAAAGCGAGATCGGCCACAGGGGCCGGGCTTTTGCCCAGCTGGAACCCCAGCTGGGCTCCCTGCTGGGCAGCTGATCAGGCAGTTGCAGACCAACTGCCGTGCAGCCCATAGGGAATGGCGAGGGGAAGCTCGAGCACGGCTTGCTCTGTCATATCGGCAGCGTTGAGGATCACCAGATCCGTAGCGCAGCGAGCCCCGTTCCAAACCGGCACCAACACCCAGCCACTATCTTCTGCGGGACTGTCTTCTGCAGCACTGTCTTCGGCAGAGTTGTCTTCTGGTGAATCACCAGTTAGGCGGGGCACCATCACCGGTTCGGTGACAAAACCGCGGGGGGCCGCACTCCAAACCAGGCGTTCGCCGGTCTGCAAGTCGAGCTTCTCAATCGCCTGGAGCGGATCATTACCCCGCTCCCGCTGCGCTACCGCCATCCAGGCGAAGCGCGCGTTTAGGCCATGCTTTGCCGGATTAACCATGGCGAACTCACAGCAGCGCTGCTCCAGCCACTCGCTCCGCACCGTGCCGCTGCGGGGGTCTATCCGGCAACGGCGCAACTGCCCCTCAGGTATCGAGTCGAAATCGATTTCGCGGTAGTCAACCTCCGGGCCAATCGAAGGGAAATCGTCGTAATAAATCGAATCCACCACCACCTCGCCCGTGGCCGGATCCTCAAAGGCATTGAGGTGGTGGAAGACAAAGCCTTCAGGAGCAGGAAGCAGCAGCGGGCGGGCGCCAGCGTGATGACCCGGCTGGCGAGGCACCAACCAAAACTGGCCGGCCTCTCCGGGCTTGGAAGCCAGGCATTGGGCCGCCCCCTTCTGCCCGAGCACAAACGGCAGGGGGTTAAACGCCACAGCGTTCTGCAGAAACACAGCCCAGCTGGGTGTGATCGCAAAATCATGCAGGAAGGCAAAACCCTTGAAGCTGTGGCGACTGTCAGCCACCAGATC